>NZ_JADBVM010000079.1:0-84661 GCF_020244875.1 Microcystis sp. M44BS1 | reverse complement strand
GGGAAGTGGGGGGATGGGGAAGTGGGGGGATGGGGAAGTCTGGGGATGGGGAAGTGGGGGGATGGGGAAGTGGGGGGATGGGGAAGTCTGGGGATGGGGAAGTGGGGGGATGGGGAAGTGGGGGGATGGGGAAGTGGGGGGATGGGGAAGTGGGGGGATGGGGAAGTGGGGAAGTGGGGAAGTGGGGAAGCTGTCTCATCACCCTATCACCCCAAAACCCTATCACCCCAAAACCCTATCACCCTATTTCCTGACTCCTGCCTACCGACGGCTAAAATAACCGACTTCGTCTCCCTCCCCGGTCAAGATTGAAAGCGATAAGCTAGAGTGTGAGAAGTGAAAACCTTTTAATCTCGTTTCGCCCCTAGAGGATAATAGCTCGATGTTGCGAATTATCACAGAGCCATGGTCAGCCAGAACGGAACTGAGACGAATTCGGGAACGGTTCGACGATCCGGAAATTCGGGAAAAAGAATCGCTTGTCCGAGAGATTGTCGAGCAGGTGCGACTTTCTGGCGATCGCTCGTTAGTGGATTACACGCAAAAATTCTATCAACAGTCCCTTAATCTACAACAACTGAAGGTGAGTGGCTCGGATCTGGATGCTGCTTATCAACAGGTGTCCCAGGATTTATTAAATGCGATCGCTGTTGCCTGTGCAAAAATGGAGGCTTTTCATCGTCAGCGTCTTCCCAAAGCTTGGGTGCAGTTTCCTGAGGATGGTACAGTTCGAGGGAAACGTTATCAACCGATTAACAGTGTGGGAATTGTCGTTCCCGATGGTAAACGAGCCTATCTCAGTTTATTGCTCCAACAGGCGATTCCTGCCAAAATAGCGGGGGTTAAACGGATTGTCATGGTATCCCCCGCCGATGAGGATTTACGCATCCATCCGGCGATTTTAGTGGCAGCCCAATCGGTGGGTATTAGTGAGATTTATCGGGTGGCTGGACCACAGGCGATCGCCGCTTTAGCCTACGGCACAAAAACGATCGCTCCCGTGGAGATGATTGCCGGAATAGGTGATTTTTATACTAATTTGGCTAAAAAACTGGTTTCTGACCATGTAAAAATCGATTATCTCTCTATTACTTCTGATTTGGTTATTATTGCCGATAATCAAGCTAATCCCAGACAGTTAGCCCTAGATTTATTAGCGCAAGCGGAACAGTATTCCCTAGCGGCAGCGATTTTATTGACGACGGATAAGGCTTTGGCTTTAATAGTACAGGAAGAAGTGCAAAAACAGTTACAGATACATCCCCAGAGATTGTTAACGGAAAAAGCGATCGCTCATTATGGTTTAATCGTGGTGGTGGAGTCATTGGAAAAAGCGATCGAATTATCGAATCTTTTTGCTCCCACCCATTTATCCTTAATGATCGATGAACCTTGGGAAAAGCTATCTTCTGTGAGACAATCGGGAACTATTCTCCTTGGTTCTACTACTCCAAAAGCGGTGGCCGATTATTTAGGTTGTCCCGTGGGAGTGGAAACTTTTCTCGATTCCGCCACTTTGATCGAATATCCTGCCGATTCCTTCGCCTCCATAGCCCATAATTTGCAAATATTAGCGCAAGCGGAGGGCTTTACGGCAACGGATGCGGGTATAGAATCCCGAGGTCAGGACAAGAACTAGAAAAACTATAATCTTCTCAAAGCAACGATTGGGTCTAATTTAGCGGCACGATGAGCGGGAACAACACCGAAAATCAGACCGATGGCGCTGGAAACTCCTAAAGCGAGAATTATCGCAGGGATTGAGACACTGGTGGTTAAAGCAGCAAAAATTCCCGCTAGATACATTCCTTGAATGCCGACAAAAATCCCGATAATTCCGCCAGTGGTGGCTAAAATCACCGATTCAATCAGAAATTGACCTTTTATATCCCCTTCTTTCGCTCCTAAAGCCTTTCTTAACCCGATTTCTTGGGTTCTTTCCGTGACTGACACGAGCATAATATTCATGACACCGATTCCCCCGACAAAAAGAGAAATACTAGCGATCGAGGCTAACATTCTAGTTAAACTATCGTTAGTTTCTTTGGCCATTTCTAGGACTGCGGTTTGGGGGAAAATCTGCACATAATTCTCGTCGCTGACCTGATGACGCATTTGCAGCAGGTTGCTAATCTGAAACTGGGCGGCTTTAATTTGGGCGGAGTTTTTGGCCAAGACAGAAATATGAGTCAGGGGAATGCCAAAGATAGCTCTGCGGCCTTGAACCTGATTAGACATGGTAGTTAGGGGAATTAAAGCTCGATCGTCCTGATTAGCCTCAAATAAGGAGCCTTTCGCCTGTAAAATTCCAATGACTTGAAAACTAAGATTGCCGATGCGAAGATTTTCGCCGACGGGGTCGCGATTACCAAAGAGATTTTTAGCTAATTCCGATCCCAAGACAATCACGCGATTATCCCGTTTCAGGTCAGATTCCATAATAAATCTACCTTTAGATAGTTGACGGTTACGCACGTTTAGGTACTCGGCTCCCACCCCGATTAGGGGGCTATTACTGGTTCTATTACCGAAGGATAGGATTTTTTTACCGCTCAATTCGGGAGAAATGGCGGCAATGGCGGGAACTTGAGATGCGATCGCTTGAGCATCTTCGTAGGTGAGCGGCCGGGGATTAGGAATTGTCCGCCGGACATTGCGCGAAGAGGTGGAAACAAATAAAACATTCGGACCGAGGGCTTCAAACTGCTCGATAGCAACTTTTTGCGCTCCTTCACCCACTCCCACTAGGGCAATGACGGAGGCGTTACCGATAGCAATTCCTAGCATGGTCAGACCACTACGCAGTTTATTGCCCATCAAAGCGGAAAAAGCCATTTTCAGGTTTTCGAGCATTTCCATGGTTAGTTATATTCAGTGGGGAATTATGAATTATGAATTATGAATTATGAATTGGGGAGATGGGGAAGTGGGGAAGTGGGGAAGTGGGAAGTGGGAAGTGGGGAAGCTGTCTCATCACCCTATCACCCCAAAATCCTATCACCCCAAAACCCCAAAACCCCAACACCTGTCTCCTGTCTCCCGACGACTGATTAGCGGGCAGAGATTTGGATCGTTTCTGGTTTACTTAAATCGCCGGTAATAGTTAAACTGCGCCGATTAGCGTTGAGATGACGGACAATTTTATAGATAGCTTCAACTTGGTCGCTAGCGCCGATTTTGGCCGCTAGAGTGGCTAGGTCAAGAGAAGTTCCCGTTTCCCGAACAACTTGCACGATTTTTCTTTGTAAATCCAGAATAGAAGCGGCGGCTTTTTTCCCTGCTTCTACCCCGGGTTGATGGTAGGCGTTAATGTTAACTAAACTAGCATAGAAACTAACGGCCCGTTCGTAGAGGGCGATCAAGGCCCCTACCTGACGGGGAGTAACCTCTGGGATAGTGATAGTGATAGAGTGACGACTATTTTCGTATAAAGCTTGTCGAGTACCTTGCAGTAATCCTGAGAGGAAATCGCCAGCAGTGGAGCCGGTTTCCACTTCTATCGAATCTCCTTGCCGGTCTTTTAACACTTCAATAAAAGTAGCGAAAAAATTGGGAACACCTTCGCGTAATTGTTGGACGTAGGCGTGTTGGTCCGTGGAACCTTTGTTACCATAGACGGCGATCCCTTGGTACACCGTATTACCATCGAGGTCTTTTTCTTTACCGAGGGACTCCATGACCAATTGTTGCAGATAGCGGCTAAAGAGATAGAGACTGTCTTTGTAGGGCAGAATCACCATATCTTTCTCTCCCTTGCCATTGCCCTCATGATACCAAGCTAGAGCCAGTAGGGCGCTAGGATTTTTTTTCAGGTTATGGACGCGGGTGGCGATGTCCATTTCTTTGGCCCCGGCTAACATTTCATCAATGTCGATACCCTGCAAAGCGGCCGGGAGAAGACCGACAGCGGATAGTTCTGATGTACGACCACCGACCCAATCCTGCATGGGGAAACGAGTTAGCCAATCTTGGGCGTATTTGTCCAGTTGGCTACCCGGCATGGTGACGGCGACCGCGTGTTGCGGAAAGTCTAAATCCAGTTTTTCGTAAGCGTTGCGGACCTCTAACATTCCGTTTCTCGCTTCGGGAGTGCCGCCGGATTTACTGGTGACGATAACGAGAGTGGTAGCTAAGGGTAAATGGGCTAGGGTGCGATCGATGCCTTTGGGGTCGGTATTATCAATAAAAGCAATCTCTAAGGGGGGATTAAGGGGGGAGAGAGCCGAACCGACGAATTGGGGACCCAAAGCAGACCCCCCGATGCCTACACAGAGAATATGGCTAAATTTTGACCGATTGGGCGGCTTAATCGCTCCGGAGTGAATTTTCTTGACAAATTCTTTGATCTGTGCTAAGGGTTCGGTGATTTCGGCCCGCAATTCCTGGTTAGGAGCGAGTTCAGGAGCGCGCAGCCAGTAGTGGCCGACCATACGCTGTTCGTCGGGATTGGCGATCGCACCCCGTTCTAAAGCTGCCATATCTTGGAAAGCACGCTGAAATTTTGCTTCTAGACCTTTGAGAAAAGCCTCATCGAAGGGAATCCGACTGACATCGAGATAAAGTTCTAGGTTAGGGTGATAGTATAACCAATCTTGGTAACGTTGCCAGAGTTGCAGATTATCCATAAAAAAAGCGAAATTTTTGTTTAATTACTCGTTTAGGAGAGATAAGATTTTATCCTCTGCAATCATCATACAGGTAGTTTTAGGCTAGAAGTTGACGGTTAAGCATATATTAGGGGTTGGCAAAATGTTAACAGTGACGGAACTATTCCCTAATTGTTCGGTTTGCTGGTGTTGGCTGTTGATTTTTTAACTGGTTCTATGGCTATCTACTCATCCCCTCTCAAAATCGGTAATTTAGCAGTGCATAGCCGCGTCTTGCAATCACCTTTATCTGGTGTCACCGATTTAGTGTTTCGGCGCTTGGTGAGACGCTTTGCTCCTGATTCGATGCTCTATACGGAGATGGTTAATGCGACAGAAATCTCCCAGCTGCAAGAGTTACCGCAATTGATGGTTATCGGGGACAAAGAACAACCAATTAGTATGCAATTATTTGATTGCCGTCCCGATTTTATGGCTGTGGCGGCGGAAAAAGCGGTTAAAGAAGGAGCGATGACCATCGATATTAATATGGGTTGTCCTGTTAATAAAATTACTAAAAAAGGCGGCGGTTCTTCCCTTTTACGACAGCCAGAAATTGCCGAGCAAATTGTTAGGGAAGTGGTGGGAGCGGTATCGGTGCCGGTAACGGTGAAAACTCGCTTGGGATGGAACGCCCAGGAGATTAATATTATCGATTTTGCCCGTCGTTTGGAAGATGCGGGAGTGCAAATGTTGACCCTGCACGCACGCACTAGGGAACAGGGTTATCACGGGCCAGCCGATTGGCAATGGATTAAACGGGTGAAGGAGGTTTTATCGATTCCTGTCATTGCTAATGGTGATATTGTTTCTGTGGAAGCGGCGATTAATTGTTTGGAATTTACTCGGGCCGATGGGGTGATGTGTTCGCGGGGAACCCTCGGTTATCCCTATTTGGTGGGGGAAATCGATTATTACCTCAAAACAGGCAAAAAGTTGCCGAAACCCACCTCTATTGACCTGTTAAACCTAGCTAAAGAGCATTTACAGGGGCTATGGCTATACAAGGGACAACGCGGTATTTGGCAAGCCAGGAAACATCTGGCTTGGTATTGTCAGGATTTTACTGGTGCGGCGGTTTGGCGCGATCGGTTTTCGCGCATCGAATCTCTGGGGGAGGGCTATGATTTAATTGATGGAGCTATTGCCCAATTAAACCTTGAAAACGAGAATATTTACAGATAACGGTTGAACTGACCCGTTATCATCAACCTTGAATGATATTATTAGTCTAACTCTCGGTACGGTGCAGTGATTGGTTAGACAGATGAACTTTAGATGAAGTTTATGGAGATTTCCACTCTCCCTCTGGGATCATGGCTGTAATCATGATGTTACGCAATGTTCCAGTAGGTAAATCTCTCCCTTGATGGTAAGGTACGATAACTTGAGTATCTTGATCCCTGCCACGCCATTTTCTATGACTACCCTTCTGAGAGATCAGTTCAAAGTTATACTTGCGTAATATGCGCTCAACCTCGTCAGCATTCATTCTCCTGAGTCGAGTCATCCCACCATAACCTCACGGATTACTGCTCCGGGTAGAAGGTCGATAGCATCAGGTTGTAAATAAAGCTCGATCGCTTCGCGTATATTATTGAGAGCTTCCTCTTGTGTAGTACCAGCAGATGTGCATCCGGGCAGTTCTGGACACCAAATTGCCCATTCGTTTGTATCGGGATCGGGTTCAAGTATCACTCGCCATTTCATAGGGACTAAATCCTTAGAGAACTACCCAAGATGATAACAGATGGACTCCACAAGCATAATCAATGCTCAAGCCCGGGATGACTCGATAGTGGTTCACGTTGAAAGTGCCAAGGGTTAATTATGCCCAAAAGCAATATCAGGCTGATGTTCACGGTATTTCCTCAACGTTCAATGACCTGTTTTTGATCATAAGTGATTGGTTAGATCGCTCCTAATTCTTGCCTAGAATCTTGTCATACTCGGAGTGCGACCCAACCTAGAACCAAACTATCTTTTCTTCGTCTGACTTTTTAATCCCTAATGCTCGCCATCCAATGCCGACTCTGACTGACCAGATTTTTTCTCTTGGTTTCACTTCTTTGAACTCTAGGCTGGGGTGAAATGGATTTTCTTGCCAAATCTCCTAATTTTTCTTGGCTGTTTCTTGTACCCTTTGCGGCAAACTGAGAAAAAGTTGACGAAACCTCTTGGTTCTGGCTGACTTCATTCTTCCCCAAAGCCTTTATCTTCTGTTCTCCCCTCTTGTTCTTCTATCAGGGCTTCCTGTGCCATTGTTATTAAAGCTCCCAATTCCATATCTTCGTTAGAAAGGCTTTGCTGCCATTTTAATTCACTTTCAATATCTTCTAGCAATTGTTGAGCAAGTTCATCTTGAAGATGCTCTGGCAGTTTCTGGATTTCTGTGAATGCTTTTTGCAACAGAGTAGTCATGTTTTGTTCATGTTTTACGCGTATTGGACTATTTTACTACTTTTTCTACTCTCTATTAATTATCCAGAAACTTTCCGAATAAGGAGAGTAAGGATATGCCGAAAGTTTCCGCATATCACCCCGTTTTGTAGATTCCTGACAATCAGCGGAAATAACATCAGCTTTTCCCCAAGATTTCAGCACCAATTGTTCAATCTGACTGCACTTCGTAACAAAAATTTACAACTCGATCATAAGCGATCGCACTCCCATCGATCACTGTGCCTAGACGTTTTTAGATTATTATCATTTACTTGAATCAATGAGCATGGTGCGTTCCCCAAAATCGATCGCTGGAGCGGTAGGACTCGCATGAGGGAACCCACACTACCAGAGCCTACGCATCCGCAGCAACTGCGTCTTAGAAGGTGATCAGCTAAAAGTTTAGAGAAAGCCAAAACTTTGACTCAAAAACCTTTACTAATTCTCTGTAATTTTGTCTTTATAAAGATCTTCAAGGCAAACCACATTTCATGGAAGAATAAGTTCCAAAAATACCCGTACTGTGGAAATCTCAATGCAAGAAGCATATCTGCAGCAAACGCCGAGCGAATTTCACCTTTTGTACTCCATGCTGCTTGAATGTATCTGATTTGCTCTGCACCATGTAACCAATGACCAAGAACCATTCCCTGCTGAAATATTCTAGCCTGCAAGTAGAGACCTAACAATCGATCAAAGCACCAGAAAGGAATCCAAGTTAGCGATCCTAAAATTTTTGTAAAGCTCAATAAATCTTCAACTGCTTCTCGTGTAATATTCGACTTCCAAACTTTGTTATTGAAATTCTCAGGATGTGGTCCTTTTTGATCCGTTCGCTCGCTATAAAACCATAAAGAGTTAAGCTTAAATTTATTATTTAAAGGAGAAATAGGGATTTCTTGAAGAATTTCACTTTCAGCATACTCTTCCTTGTTATATTTTGTCTCAACAGCAGTGAGCTTAGCAATATCAGGTAGATCGTCCCATGAACGCTCAATCGACTTTGTATCTTGATAGTGTATGTTTTTTTTGCATAAACGTAAACATATACTTCCAGGATATAACTCAAAATACGATTTTACTATGTCAGTGATCTGTGGATGCAAAAAGTCATCATCATCTAAAGCGATAACGTAGTCTCCTGATACATTCAATAAACCAGTCGCACGCTGTATTAATTCTCCTTTATAAGGACTTACAATAGCTTTGATCCTCGAATCATTAAATTCTTGAATTACTTGCCCTGGTGGATAAACTAATATGAACTCTACATCTCCTTGAATAGACCTAAGCTGCTTGAACCAGTAAGATGAGAAATTACCACGAGTTGGTGTAACGATAGATAAAAGCATTCTCTACTCTCTTCTCTTTAATTGATAGTATGCCTAAAATCTAGGAACCTCTAACTGTTGATTATACAGAAACTTGACCTATAACAATCCTCAGAGTAAGGATATGGGGAAACTTTCGGCCTATCAACCTGTTTTGTCGATTCCTGACAGTCACCCGAAATAACATCGGATTCCTGCCCGTGAGTCTAGCACTAATTGTTCAATCTGACTGCACTTCGTAACAAAAATTTACAACTTGATCATAAGCGATCTCACTCCCGTCCGTCGCTGTGCCTAGACGTTTTTAGATTATTATCATTTACTTGAATCAATGAAATTTTCTTCGGAGAGCTTGGTATTCTTCTGACTCTGGCGAAGGACCCGTAACAACGGCTTCGATGAATTCGTCTGGTGGCTTATACTGGTGTTCCACAACGTAATGATAGATGAGTGTAGGCGCAGCGTAGATGGCAGATTGGCCAATCACACGGATCTCGCCAGTTCCGATGTTGAGCCAATGAGTCTTTTCCCCATATCGTGGTATGCACCATTGTTCATAGGAAATGTCACGGCACAATTCGCATACATGAAACCCACGAGCAATATTAACGATGTATTCGTCCAGACAGAGTTGGAACAGTGTATCCTTGAACTCTTGAGAAGTTTCCCCCTTTGAATAGAATTTGTTGCCGCTGAGCCAACCAACATTGAGAGTGGTTAGCATACGCTCACCTCTTAGTACAGGTGGTTCATGCCTGGCAAAATATTCGTAGGGAGTCAGGTCTTTATAGTAGGTCATCGCAGTCTTTCGAATTCCTTTAGGTAGATTGCTGACAATCAGCCGAAATAACATCAGCTTTTCCCCCGAAAATATAGCACAAATTGTTCAATCTGACTGCACTTCGTAACAAAAATTTACAACTCGATCATAAGCGATCGCACTGCCGTCCGTCGCTGTGCCTAGACGTTTTTAGCTTATAATCATTTGCTTGAATCAATGATCATGGTGCGTTCCCCAAAATCGATTGGTGGAGCGATAGGACTCGCATGAGGGAACGCACCCTACCAGATCTGCACTGAGTTCCGTTGTTGCCTTGTTAGGATTAGGAGGATTAGGGTTAGTCTCTAGCCTGAAAAAACGGAAATAGGAATAGTAGGGTGGCCATTGCCCACCTTACCGCTTTTTCGGTCATAATAAATCCGAATTAGGGCGAACTGTAGTAAAATAGTAAACGAACCTCTTAAGCAGGGTTTATAAGGATGTCCAGACGAGACGATCTACATTTATCATTACGTCATACTTTAGAAAAAGAAGGTTGGAAAATCACTGATGATCCTTTAATTCTAACCTTAGAAAAAACCTTGCTTAAAGCTGATTTAGGAGCAGAAAAGTTTTTTGCTGCGGAAAAAGAAGATCGTAAAATTGCCGTAGAAATCAAAGACTTTGATACGCCTTCAGTTATCAGTGAATTAGAAAAAACAATAGGACAACTTCAATTATACCAATGGGCTTTAGATTCACAAGAACCTGAAAGAAAACTTTTTTTGGGCATTAGTGAAGCGGTTTATTTAAAACACTTCAAAAAAGCTATTTTCCAACTGGTTATTAAACGTAATAGAATCAATTTAATTATTTATAATCCTCAAAAGGAGATAATTGTCGAATGGATAACACAGTAAATTATGCTGATATTCTGACTCAAGTTATCAGAAAAGAGTCAGCGATGCAACCTCGATTACAAACCCTTAAAATTACCCCAGTTTGTGATCCAGAATCAGGCAACTTTTTAATAATTATGACTGGTTGGGAAAAAGAAGTATGGATTAATACAATTTTATTTCACGCTCGTTTATTGAAAAATAAAATTGTCATTGAAGATGATAATCTTGAAGAAGGATTAACAACCAATTTAATTCAAGCTGGGATTCCCCCAGAAGATATTATCACTGGACTTTCCCTAGAGTAAGGTAGGCATTACCCACCTTAGCGATATCCCACTGAATGTTAGGAAAAATTATCTAAATGCTTCAATTCGATCTAAATAGACATTAACTAATTTATGTTCAATAACCAAAGCTTCAAACTCTGGTCAAATACGAGCTAAAAACTGATGAAATTCTCGTTTTCGTATATTGCCAAAACGGAGATGTACTACTTTAGGTGGGGAAAAAAATTAGGGTTTGCTGAAAAAGTACGGGCGAAGCATTCGGATAGAAAATCTACGGTTTCACCGATAGGTTATTGCCCGAATGCTTCGCCCCTACACGCGGGCCGATGAAGACGCAAGATTTTGAAGCACGATTCTCTCAAAATCTTGCACCTGTTTCACGAGAAAAGCAACAAAACCCTTACCTTGCCTACATTTCACATTTATTCAGCAGACCCAAATTAGGTATTAGTCGATCGGAAAAGTCTGTATCTTTCGTAACAATAACCAGTTTTTTATCCTTTGCATATTGCCAAATTTCCCTATCCCTTGGACTTCTACCTAAAACCGAAACATGAATGATCGGTAAAGATGGAGTGAACAGGATTTTAGCTGGTAAATTTTCATCAAAGAAAAAACCATTCATGCAATTTTTCTGACTTCATAGTGATTCGCCATCAATCTTGCTGCAAATTGCATACAGGCATAAATATCTTCTCGATTCAGAGAAGGATATTCTTCAAGGACTTCTTCAATAGAATCCCCTGCTCCCAAAAATTCCATAACTGTTTGCACTGGAATTCGAGTTCCAGCTATAACAGGTCTTCCATTACAAATATCTGGATGGATATGGATACGACTTTCCATTAAAGTTTTGTTACCTCTTTGATGACCTTAAGTCAACTTATTATACCCTTTCATAGTCACAGGTGAGGATGTTGGGTTTCCTGAAAATCGATCGCTGGAGCGGTAGGACTCGCATGAGGGAACGCACTCTACTAGAGCTGCACTACGTTTTTGGAGTAGTGCCATTCTTTTGCTTGCTCCTCACGAAGACTGCCTTATTTTTTCGCTGAATCTCGAATAAGTCAATAGCCTCGAACAGGCCACTTAACTTTGCATATCCGTAGTTGCGTGGGTCAAAAGATGTCTGATTTGCTATGTGTCCGCCAATCTCTGCCAAATTCGACCAACCATCATCGTCTAGAGTGCTAGAAACCGCGCCCCTCAATAAACTGATTAATTTGGTGTCTTGCTTCAACTCTTTACCAGTTTTCTTCACACTTGCAGAAACTTTGGAAGTCTCCTCAGAATTTACTGCTTGATCAATAGTTTCTAGGTATAAAAATGTTGAACACGCATAAACAAAAGGCAAGGGTGTTTTCTTCTCGCCAAATCCATAAACTTTTAAGCCATTTGTCAAAATTCGCATCACTAAAGGAGTAAAGTCACAATCGCTCGACACGATTGCAAAAGCATCCAACTGTTGTGTATACAGCAAATCCATTGCATCAATAATCATTGCAGCATCAGTAGCATTTTTGCCCTTCGTATAGTCGAACTGTTGGACGGGGCGAATAGCGTATTCGTGCAAACACTCCTCCCAAGCTTTCAGCGCAGGACTTTTCCAGTTTCCGTAAGCCTTACGAATATTGGCAACTCCATACTTGGCAATTTCAGAGATGATCGCCTCAATTTTTGATGCAGGGGCGTTGTCTGCATCAATTAGCAGTGCAATTTTTGATTCTGATTGCAGCATATTGCTCCAGGTGTGCTGATCACTTTAATTTTTGAACTCGAACAGACACTTTTCAAGTATGCCCCAACTGATAACCTAAGCCATCTAACTATTAATTATACAGAAACTTTCCGAATAACCAGAGTAAGGATATGGGGAAACTTTCGACATATCACCCCATTTTGTAGATTTCTGACAATCAGCTGAGATACAAAGAACTTTTCAGCGACCATAGCACCAATTATAATTCTTCGGGTAAATGAGCAGACTAACTAAAAGTTGCGATGGCGGAGCAAATTCTTTCTTTACTCTTGTACTTAATTCTCATTTTAACGGCTTTTTGGTTTATTAGCCCCCAAAAAAAGCCCCGTAGTCATCCCGCCTATCATCTTGCTTGTTTGCTAGAAGATGCTCCCGAAAGCTCTTTAAAGGGTCAATTTTATCCCCTGGCTACTCCCTTGGCTACCCCGATCGCCTGTACTGTTCCGCAGGTGTGGCGCAGTGTATATAGGCAGTCTCTGGCAAAACCGGATGTTAATTATTGGCAATGGCGCAGTATGCCAGAAAATGAGCAGTTTTGTCGGGAATTACGGGAATTATTGCAATTAAATCCGGCTAGAGGTTACGCTAAGGAAATTCTGGAAAGTCTCGCCTTGGGTCAAGATCCTTTTTATCATCTCTATTGGGATCTAAAAGCGATCGCTAATGGTAACTTTAACACTATCGGGACTAATAAACTAGCTGAGGGCAGATTGGCCCGGCGAGATTTGCGAACTCATCAGCAGATGCGGAGGGATTTTCGTCAATGGCATTTACAAGCTTGTCAACAGTTGGGAAAAGAGCGGGTTAAAGCGGTTTATCGGCTGTGTTATGGAGCAGATTGGTCATTAATCGCCCAAATTCTCTATCCTTCGCCTCGTTCCTTGGCCGTGATGATTATAGAGTCGCCTAATCCCGTTTGGTGGCGAGTTTTGGGGATTACTCCTTTTAGCACCACTAGCCGGATTGAGAATAATTATAAAACTCTCTTGTGCTATTGGCATCCCGATCGCAATTCTCATCCCAATGCTACAGAAATCACTGCCCATCTTAATCGCGCCTACGATTGTTATCAAAGTTTTCAGGAGATGAGCAATCAAGATAATGCACCTTTGTGGACGAAAATCCGTCGCTGGATTCCTTAGACTCTACTCTAGTTTTTCCCTTGACTTTTTCCTTAACGAAAGAATGTTAGTCTAGGAACAATTTACGACCACGCTTGCACTCTCAGGGTAATGAATCTAGTGCTTTTAAACAATCGCTACCAAATTGTTAGTATCCTTGCTAGGGGGGGATTTGGGGAAACTTATATCGCTATCGATACGAATATGCCTTCTCAACGGCGCTGTGTGATTAAAAAATTGCAGCCAGCTATTCAAAGTGAGGAGATGCCAGAATGGTTAAAAGAACGTTTTCAGAAAGAAGCAAGCGTTTTAGAGGAATTGGGGGAGCAAAATCGCCAAATACCCCGTTTATACGGTTATTTTGCCCAAGATAATCACTTCTATCTGGTGCAGGAGTGGATTGAGGGGGAGACACTAACCCAAAAACAGCAACGACAGGGAAATTTATCCTCCTCAGCAGTGCGGACGATTTTAGAGAATTTGCTGCCTGTTCTTGATTTTATTCACAGTCGCCGCATTATTCACCGGGATGTGAAACCCGATAATATTATCTTAAGAAATAGTGATAATTTGCCCGTTTTAATCGATTTTGGGGTAATGAAAGAAGCAGTCGCCACCTTACTCGATCCTACGGGAAAAAGTGCCTATTCGATCGCCCTTGGCACCCCCGGTTATATGGCTTCAGAACAGGCTGCCGGGAGACCGGTCTTTTCTAGTGACCTTTACAGCCTAGGCTTAACGGCGATTTTTTTATTAACGGGAAAAACTCCCCAATATCTAGAAACTGACTCGCGCACGGGGGAAATTCTCTGGCGACAGGAGGCAGAAAATGTTAATCCTAATTTAGCTATGGTAATCGATCGAGCGATCCGTTTTCATCCCCGCGATCGGTTTGCCACTGCTAGGGAAATGTTAGCAGCTTTAGGAGAAATATCCCCAGATTTGTCCACCCAACCGACTATCGCAGTTTCTCCCCATAGTCCCCGATTAAAGTCCTCTACACCCCCAAAACCAACCATCTCCCCCACTGTGGTTATTCAACCCAATTCTGGGGAAAAAAAGAATCCTTGGCTGCGGATTTTGCTGATTTTTGCGGTGACAATTGGGGCTTTTGCCCTAGGATATCGGGGATTTATGGCTCTTTTACCCAAAAATGAGGAAATTAAACCATCACCAATCCCCGAACCTTCTCCTAGTCCTGAAATCATTCCTCCTCCCTCCCAAGATTTTCCCCCTATCCGACGACCTTCTCGTCAACGGACTCCCATTTATTCCCCGACTCCCACTCCATCCCCGACTCCTACCCCAGAGGTGATTCCTAGTCCAGAAGCGACTCCAGAGTTAACTCCTAGTCCCACCCCAGAAGAAGTAATTCCTATTCCTGTTCCCCTTCCTGAAACAGAGCCAAGTCCTCAAGTTTCTCCCCTTCCTTCTCCTTCTCCTTCCCCTTCTCCTTCTCCTTCCCCTTCCCCTTCTCCTTCCCCTGTTCCAGAGGTGATTAATCCCCCAGTTAATGAGGATAAAATTGAACCGATCGCTCCTCCCGTTTTATCACCTTCTCCTCCTGAAGAAAATAGTAATTAATAGACTGCTTGCAGAAGTCGGGCAAGGGGAAGATGATAATTTTCTCTTAAACCTTTGCCCTTTTCCCTACAATGAAAGAGAGCTACTGTTTAGGCTTAATTCTTCTGATTCTATCTGCTCTGCCAGTTGACGCAGTAGATCAAAAATGCTAGTTAAGGTTTCCTCTGGTAATTTAGCCATATTCAATTATTTCTATCATCTGGTTGGTGCGAGGTAATCCTGTTTAATTTAGTTTGCGATCGAGTTGAGGATCAGTCAAGGGAGAAAGCAAAGGCGAATGGGACATACTGCGTCACAATCCCTCTTGTGTTTTATGATGGTTAATGAAAGGCAGAAAAACAATAAGGAAGTAGGGGCAGTAGCATGAACGACCAAAGTGCTGTAGATATTGAGCAATTCCTAGAGTATTTAGAAACCTCTGAGACGGCTGATGACGTGCCTCCTGAAGAAATTGAAGTAGGAAAGAAAGCCTATCAAGAATATTTAGAAGGGCGCGATCCTGGCAAGTCCTTAGTAAAGTTAAAGGCTGAGTTAGGATGTGGCGTTACATAATCTTAAAACCAGCCGAGCGTTACCTAAAACGGTTACAGCCCCGTAGCCAAGAGCGCATCTTAAATGAACTGGATAAATTGCTGGCGAGTCCTACTCAGACAGATTTCAAGAAACTCCAAGGGCGAGAGAGTTATCGCCTGCGGGTGGGTAATTATCGGGTATTAATGCAGGTCAATCGAGAAGAACGTCTTTTCATTGTCACTGAGATCAGTCCTCGTGGTGATATTTATAAATAATACCGAATCCGACACACTGCGCCACAATCCCTCACGAAAGGCGATAGTTCGCCTGAGAAGGAGTAAAACAGGGGAAACCACCTGAGACTCCTTCCCCTGTCAATCCCTAAGCTAGGAAGAGGAATGTAAAGATTTATTAAAATGTAGCTTTTGATACATTTGTGGGGGGAGTGTGTATTATTTTATTGTCCGCCTTAGACTTTATCGAATTTCAAAAAACAATGATTATTGCTAAACAGCTTTTTGCCTTAACCACTTGTGCTACATTTATTGGAATTTTAGTAAATATTGAGCCAAGTCTTGCTTTCAAAAGTTCATTAAGAATTAAGAATGAAAAAGATGATCTTGTAACAGTTGATGTGAGAGGAACTGTGCAAACAATAAGTGGAGAGTTAGATTTAGGCTCAATTTATCCTTTTCCTGTGGTAATAGCTCCAGGGGATGAGTCACATATTAGATTTAATATTCCAGATTACTTAACAGATCTTCATTATATTATTGATGATCCTGGAGTTATTTCAGAAACAGCATTTGGATTTGTCGGTGGTTCTAGTGGCTCGTTTTTTCTTGAAAATTACATCAATAGTAGTCTTTCTAACTTAGCAATTATAAATAGCAACGAGTTTTTGGCTCCATTACTATTTAGTTCAGGTCGCTCAACAAACTTATTCATAGGAATTGATCTAAATCAATGGATTCCATCACTAACCCAATTTCAAGCTGGTGATTCATTTAACTTTGTCAATGGAATATCGTCAAGCTTACCTGGTGTTATCGTCGGTACTACGCCAGTAAGCTTTTCTTCTTCAGTAGGCTGGTTTACAGCGAATCCTTATACTGGCTCTGGATTTGTAATAGCTGCATCTGATGGAGATACTATCCCCGAACCCACCTCCACCCTCAGCCTCCTCGCTCTCGGCACACTCGGCGCAGCTTCAACCCTGAAGCATAAACTAAAACCCTCCCAATCCACCGAAAAAGAAACCACAAAAATAGGCTAAATTGCTTCTAAAAATACCATAAATGCCCCTTCATTTACTCCCTTGAAGGGGATTATTTTTTTCCACCTTTTTAAACTCTAAAAATTTCAGAGTTCACAGCTTATCGCTTACTTAAGACGGATGATTATTAGGATTTTCCATCAGCAATCCCTCACTGATCACAGCGACATTCAATTCATTATCTGCCGAGACAAAAGTGATAGAAGGTAAACCACTAGCTAGGCAAAGTGCATTAACAGCACAACCTACTGCTAACTGGATTGCGTCATAACCTCTTAAACCATAAGTTTCCGCTAATACCATTCCTGAATTAATTATACTTTCGGTAATTTCAATGACTTGATAATCTTTAAGCGAGTCCTTTCTCAACTGATGAACTATTGCCGTTGCATCCGTAACGCTAATACTTCCAGTGCGGTATCTTCGCGTAATAGCAGCCACAATTTCTACCTTGGCGATTGCGGCAATAAATATTTCATTATTTAAAGCAGCAGCAAATAATCCCAATACCCACGCTGAACCGGGTTCGCTGATATAACGCTTGACCAAGGCACTACTATCTAAGAAATAAAGTGCCATTTAACGGCGTTCCTCAATAATCGTTTCTGAAATAGGTTTTCCCTCGATTTCAATCAATCGTCGCTCAGTTATCGGTTGAGATGAAGGACGCTTAATCTGCTTGACTAATCCAGCATCAAGAAGAGATTGGTGAAATACCGCTTGTTTGTCAGCTTCTTCTTTATCCATAAGATGCTGTTGAATCGTCTGATTAAGCAGCTGAAGTTCTTTTAGCTCAAGAGTCTCAAGCTGATTCAAGATTTGAGTAAGGATTGCCCGTGTCATAATCTGCTACTTTTTTTGCTGTCTGAGTAATTAATTTTTTATAGGAAAGTTATAATAATTGAGCTACTACAACAGACAGTATCATAAAAATTCACTCTTTAGACCTGCTTGATCGTAAATTTTTAGATTCTAGGCGCTTAATATCCTCTTGCCAGTAGCTGTTGAAAAGCAAAATGATCAAATCCTAGAGAACCGCTTGGATATTTGTTTGATTCTCGGCCAATGCTGCCGATGTTATTCCCTTTGTACCTCGTTCAATTTCACTGCATCAGCTTCATCCCTTGCCACTGAACCAAATCAAGAAAAAGACTTTACCGCTAGTTTTGGCAACTATTCTCGGTGTGAGAGGAGGAGGCAGATTTTGCTGCCGTTTCCTCCTAATGGCTAAGATAAGATTAGTTTTTGCGGTAAAAAATCTTACTACCTTGGTCACTGACAAAATGACAATTGCGGTAGGACCGCCAGAGAGATTTGAAAATCGGTTCTTTCGAGACGCGATAATAGCCTCCTAAGACGGGACGGATAGCCTCGGTTGCTTCTTGGAGATGATAGTGGGGAATAGTGATAAAAATGTGATGAGCGACGTGAGTACCAATTTGGTGATGGATGGGATTAAAGATGCCATAATTGCGATCGATGGTAGAAAGCGCCCCTTTGAGAAAGTACCAATCTTGACCGCGATACCAGGGAATATCATCTTCGGTGTGGTGTAGGAATGTCACCAAGTCCAACCAAACCACAAAGACGATATAGGGCATGATGTAGTAGTTAAACAGAAACCAAAAGCCTTGGCTAATACCCACCCCGATTAATAGACCCAACATAAAGGTACAGCAAACGGTGCTAGTCAGTACCTGCCACCGTTCCGAGGGGCGAAAGAGGGAGCTTTCAGGCATAAAATGGGACCCCTGTTTATTAGGGGAACGACGGAAAAGATAGAGGGGATAAACAAATAAAATTAGCTGAAAACGAGCTAATTTCTCGTACCAGGCCATATTGTTATACTGGGTTTCCGTGACGGGATACCAACTCTCATCGGTGTCGATATTGCCGGTATTAGCGTGATGGGTGCGATGACTGATACGCCAACCGTGGAAAGGTACGAGAATGGGAGTATGACTGAGATGACCGATTAGGTTATTTAACCAACGATAACGGGAAAAGGAACCGTGACCGCAATCGTGACCGACGACAAATAGGGCCCAAAACATGGTTCCCTGCATAAACCAAAAAAGGGGGAAGAACCATGCTTGATTAATCTGGTAAGTTATCCAGTAAAGTAGGGTAATAATGCCAATATCAAAAAAAAAGTAAGCTAGAGAGCGAAAAACGCTTGATTGGAAGCAACGGTTTGGGATAGCTAGACGGACATCCTGTAGGGTAAATGGCAAAAATTCTCTTTCTAGGGTGGGTTTAGGTAGGGTTTGGGACACTAGGTTATAACTCAAGATGGATAACAGGGCAGTATTGACGAAAGCTTGAGTAGCTCAAGTTTTCTGTTTCTCGATACGCTATCTTTTCTCTATCTCAGCTAGGAGCAGATAAGACTGGGCGATCGAGCGAATTTCGTCTAACTCACTGGGATTTTATTCTAGGGCTTAATGTAACTTAACAAAAGCCCCTGGGGAAAGTTAATCAGATTCTCCCCCTGTCTGTCCGTCTGTACCCTTGGGCATCCATACAATAGACCGGCTCTTCGGTTCGTGTTATCCACCCGATCAAACCAGACCAAGCAACGAAGAACCAAATAGATTAACATTGTTTTGTCAGCAGATAAGTTTAGAGGTTCATTTATGGCAATAGCAACTTTGACAGCACTTCACGACACTGCGATCAAGAAATCGACAGAACAATCTAGTAAGCTACCCGATACTGAGAAAAAGATTTACAAGGCCGGACAAACCATCAGCATCGACAGGGTGGAATCTGCACCCAACGGACATTTAAAAGTAACCCTGAGTAGCGGTGCTGGTGTCTGGTATATCTTTGAAAAAGATTGGTCTCCTATTCCAGAGTCTATGGACCGAGTAGAAAGCAATAGTAAAGTTCCTGAACAAGCAGTTCAGATTATAACTGAGTTTGAAGGTTTTGTCCCTCATGTTTATAATGATGGCGTAGGAGTGGCGACGATTGGGATTGGAACAACTCGGTATCCTAATGGCAAACCTGTTCGTTTTGGCGATCCAAATATCACTTTAGCAACCGCTCAGAGTTATTTATCCCACGATCTTGAAAACACCGTAAATCACCTAGCTGCTTCAATTCCTTATTGGAATGAGATGAATGATAATCAGCGTTCAGCCTTGATTTCGTTTGCTTACAATTTAGGCGATCATTTCTACGGTAATCCCGGTTTTAATTCTATCACTTCTGCTTTGCGAGATAAGCGATGGAATGACGTACCTAAGATTTTAGAACTCTACTCTAATCCGGGTTCCAATGTCCATGAAGGTCTGCTGCGACGGCGCAAGGCTGAGGGTGAATTGTGGCAAGGTAAGGGGAAATTTGCTAAGTAAGTAGTTGTGTCTCTGGGGTGCAAATGTCACCCCAGAGACACGGAGAACACAGAGAGATATTTATTGGCTACTGGAATTAAAGTATGGGATTATTTTTTGTTAGGTTTAAGCCAAATTTCTTGATGAGAACTCTGTTTTTATTGTTTATCTGCTTGTTTTGGGGTAAAACAACTCTTGCAGAAACCTTACAAACAAGAAATTTTATTGTCAAGATTACTAGAAATTGTCCTGAAGGAGAGGTAGTGTGCAACAATGTCTCCTACACTGGAACAAGTTTAAGAACCGCAGAATCGATTAAACTTACTGGGAGAACTGTTTATCGTTTGTGTTCAGATAGGGTTACTCCCTGTCAATTTCTCGGCTACGAGTTTATTAATAGAAATTATCGCTACTTTGTCACAGAAAGTGGTATAATCAAAATCTATAAAAATGGCAAGCTTTTACTTGAAGAACGTGGTTCATGGCAGGATTAATCGTTTAATCAAAACTGATTAAATTCTCTTTCAAGTAAGTATATAAGAATTGCAGGCGTTGTGTTTCACTTTCAGTGAGTTGGTCTCCTTTTCCTCGCAACTCAAAATATCGTTGTGTAGCTGTCGATAAGCGTATTGTTTTACCTATAGCGTTTCCTAAGCTAGTGAGGTACACCTATTTTTCTTCCCTTTTGCCTTTTGGCTCTTGCCTTTTGCCTAAAACCCATAACTTTTGTACCTCAGCAGACTGAAAAACGCTATAGTTACGAACTCGATCCATTTGGTAGATTGTTGCTTAACAATTGAGATGGCCAATTCTACTCAAATATGCCTGATACTAAATCCGTTGAGTAACGCACAGAAAACGGGTTTCTCCGAGAAACCCGTTTTCTACTCATGCACTCATGCAAAAAGGGGAATAAATAATCAGTCTTTAATAACCAGATTTAGTATGAATCGCCTTCTAGGTGAGCAACTCACATAAGCTGTGAAAACCCAAAAAAAGGGCGAACAAAATTCACCCTAACAGACACAGTAATCATCCTACAAAGTGCTGATAAACTGATCAAGGCGATCGAATCCTTTTTCAATCGTCTTTAGGTCTGTAGCATAGGAAAGACGAATACAATCATCAGCACCAAAAGCAATACCGGGGATAGCAGCCACTTTTTGGGTTTCGAGGAGTTTCTGACAAAAATCCCGGGATTTTAAACCAGTTTGACTAATATCGATAAACACATAAAAAGCACCGTTGGGAGTAGGACAATTGAGTCCAGGGAGCGATCGCACTCGTTCTAAAATATACTGTCGGCGATCGCTAAAAGCTTTGACCATTTCCTCGATGCAATCTTGGGGACTCGCCAAAGCAGCGATCGCACCGTACTGAGCAAAAGTGCAGACATTGGAGGTACTATGACTTTGGATCTTAGTCATAGCCTTGACAATTTCCACCGGTCCTGCTATGTAACCGACGCGCCACCCCGTCATCGAGAAAGCTTTAGCAAAACCATTACTAATAATACTGCGCTGAAAGATTTCCGGACCAAAAGAAGCGATACTGCGGTGAATTGCGCCATCGTAGAGGATTTTCTCGTAAATTTCATCAGAAACCACTAAAATATCCTTTTCAACCACAATTTTGGCTAAAGCGGCGATTTCTTCGGGAGTATAGACAATGCCGGTGGGATTAGAGGGAGAATTGAAAACAAATAATTTAGTTTTCGGCGTAATTGCCGCTTCTAGCTGTTCGGGGGTGATTTTATAGTGATTCTCTAGGCTAGTGTTCACTATAACCGATGTTCCTCCCGCTAACGTCACCATTTCAGGATAACTCAACCAGTAGGGTGCGGGAATAATTACTTCGTCCCCCGCTTCAATTAACGCCATGATTAGATTGTAGAGAGACTGTTTACCGCCATTGGTAACGATGACATTATCGGCATTGTATGCTAGTTGATTATCCCGCAGCAATTTCTCGGCGATCGCTTTTCTTAACCCCAGTTCTCCGGCAGCCGGTCCGTAGCGAGTTTTTCCCTCATCGAGGGCCTTTTTCGCGGCAGCTTTGATGTGAGTGGGTGTGTCGAAATCTGGCTCCCCGGCGCTAAAACTACAGACATCTTCGCCGTTTCTCTTCATTTCCTTGGCCAGAGAGTCGATAGCTAGGGTAAGGGAGGGGGTGACTTGATTGACTCGTGACGCTAGTTTCATAGTATTTTACCCTGAAAGGGCTTTTCTGATGACCTACACAACCTTTAGTATTGTCCATCACCTCGATTGTTCTGGGTGTTTTTTTATATAATCTCCGGAATTGCGGCGCTTAGGGATGGGAATGGGGTGATGGGGTGATGGGGTGATGGGGTGTGGGGTGATATCTTGTTCCCAGGTTCTACCTGGGAACACTCTTTTCAGGTTCTACCTGAAGAATACTTTAAGGCTCTGCCTTAAATATTGTGTGTCAAGGCAGAGCCTTGACACAAGCGATCAGTTTTTTCCACTGTTGACTGTTATTGAGGATTTTTTCTTTTCGCGGGTTTTTGTTTGCTGGTAGGGAGTAGGGGAGCGGTTAATTTTTCGTAGAGTTCAAAGAGGTATTCAATACGGTTTAATTCACTGGTGAAAGGTTGGGGACGATAACACAAATCAACGGCTTTGTCAAGTTTTTGGTGAGCTTTGAGCAAGTCGGGAGGCATGGTTAAAGGATCGTATAAATCCGCAAGGCTACTGTCAGGATATTTTACCCTAGTATCTAGCACAGCTTGAGCGCAAGTTTCGACGGTTTGTTTTTGTTTGTCGGTGATATTTTCTGGAAAGGGGTAGTTATTATAAACAATATCTTTTGAATAACGGTAATCGCTTTTTAATCTTCCACACACATATTTAACCCATGCCATGTGCATTTCTGAAGTAAGAATACCAAATAAATATAAATTTGCATTAGGAATTAATAAAACTTGATCATTACCAATCACATTTTTATTCATAAAACCTATGGGAATATATTTTCTTCTTTCAGATGAGACACGGGGAACAAGTAAATAATTCGTTTCGGGTTGTGCTATTTGACAGAATAGAGTAGGTGTCGCCGCAAATTTACGAGTAGCAGCAGCTTTACTTTTTAATCTAAAATTTTTAACCCTATCTACTCTTTTGATGACTTCTGGTAATGTCTTTAATTCCCTAGGAGAAATATCAACTAACCAGAGACAGTAGCGACTATAACCATTAATAAATTCTTGCGCTCCTGTATAAGGTTTAATCCATTTTTCTGCCTTCGGCTCTAATTTTAAAAATTCTTCTTTTTCTGGTTCTGTAAAAATAAAATTACCACCATCTCTTGGCATACTACCAAAACGCATTAATGGAACATTAGATAAAGGAAAACTCCGGTTATTAATAATGATGTCACTTCCATCAACCAAATAAGGATTAATATTATTCGACTGAACAACTAATGATTCACCTTGAATATCTTCATAATCAAAGAGGATTTTATTTGTTATATTAAAACTTGCAAAGCCAATAATAACACAATGAACTGCTGCGTTTCCTTTGGCTTCATTACTCCATTTAAAAGTACGATGGGCAAAATGAATTTTTAACTGATATTTTTGAAAAAGAATATTCCAAAGTAAGGCAACTTGCTCCCCTTGAGATATAGAATTTGTGGAAACAAAAGCAACCCTGATTCTATTGCCCTGAATTATTTGAGCAGCCTTAATATACCATGCACACACATAATCCAAAACGCCTATTCCTTTCTCACCGTCGAAAACATAAGCCATATCATTCCTTTGCTCATCGTTCATAATCATCGCACCAACAAAAGGAGGATTTCCTAAAATAAAATTGAGCTTCTCTTTTGAGATAACTTCCTCCCAATCAATCCGCAAGGCATTTCCATGAACAATCTTTGCCGCTTTCTTTAATGGTAAACGGACAAAATATTGACCAAAAGTATTACTAACTTTAATATTCATCTGATGATCAATTAACCACATCGCCACTTCTGCCACCCTCACCGCAAACTCATCGTATTCAATACCAGCAAACTGATTGACATCTACCTGAATAATGGTACTAATATCTGTTACTAACTGCCCCGTTTTATCTAACTCCTGTAATACTAAAATCTCTAAATCTCTTAACTCCCGATAGGTAATAATTAAAAAATTGCCGCAACCACAGGCAGGATCAAGAAAATATAAATTAGCAATCTTTTTCTGAAATTCTAGTAATTTATTGCGATTGCCTTTAATCTTCTCAAATTCTCTGGATAAATCATCTAAAAATAACGGTTTAATCACCTTTTGAATATTTTTCTCGGAGGTATAATGCGCCCCTAAATTGCGTCGTTCTTTTGGATTCATTACCGCTTGAAACATAGAGCCAAAAATAGCAGGGGAAATTTTCCCCCAATCAAAAGCACAAGCTTCTAATAACATGACTCGCATCTTGCTATCAAAAGCTGCTAAAGGTAACGACTCCTCAAATAACTTGCCATTTATGTAGGGAAATTGAGTTAAATTCTCATCGATATTTTTTAATCTTTTTTCTTCTGGTGTATTCAAAACCTGAAAAATAGAAGCGATGTGCATCGCCAAATCACTGCCATCTTCTTTGGTATGTAGATCGATATATTCCCAGAAAATACCCTTATTAAAAATACCCGTATCATCGGCAAATAAACAAAATAATAAACGCACTAAATAAACTTCTAAATCATGCCCCATATAACCAATTTCTTTGAGGCAATCATGAAGTTTTCCCATTAACTCGGCTGCTTGAATATTGACGGGATCTTCGTCTTTATAAACTCGCTTTTCGTAACCAGCAATAAAATCAAATAAATGAACGTTATCGACAAAATTGCTTAATTCAAATTCCCATTGATTGCCCGAATCTAAATCATATAATTTAAACCGTTGAAAATCCGAGACTAAAATATAACGCGGTAACTCATGTTCCTTTAAATTGGGAAAATAATCCTTAGCCTGTTGTGTGGCTTTTTCTAAATCTTTCCCCTTCGATTTATGCTCAACTAAAATCGTTCCTTTCCAGAGTAAATCAATAAAACCCTGTTTATTATCTGCTTTTTTTATCGGTTGCTCAAAACTGGCTACCCTACGCCGTGAAATGCCAAAGACATGAAAAAACTCATTCCAAAAAGATTGAGATTCTGCTTTTTCTGAAGTCTCTCCTTCCCACTCTTTTTGAAAAGCGATGGCGCGATTTTTTATTTCATTCCAACTTAAAGGCATAGTTTTAACTCCTTATCGTTCGCCGGTTTGCTCAACGATAGTAGAAAATGGTGTAGGGAGCCATAGGCAGTCAGCAAGGGATACAGATAGTTTCCATTTTAGGTGATTTTTTGGTAAACTCCAAGGGAAGCTAGAAATTAGTAACGCCTTGAGAATTGTAGCCGCTTAGTTACCAATCTAGTTATTGACTCGAACGAACAACTTATCGCTATGTCGAAAACTCTCTACGAACAAGATTTTCAATTGTGGCTCGCAACAACAATTAATCACCTACAGAAGCGGGAATTTGCTGCGCTGGATACTGATAACTTAATTGAGGAGTTAACCGAGTTGGGAAAATCGGAAAAAAGAACTTTAGAAAGTAATTTGATGATTCTTTTGGCTCATTTGCTCAAATTAAAAGTACAGCACGACGCACCGCCATCAATGAAGGATAGCTGGTATTGTTCTATTATTGAGCATCGCCAGCGAATTGAGAAAAACTTACGCAATACGCCTTCCCTGAAATCCTATCTAGAAACTGCTATCGAGGAAGCTTATCCAGATGCTCGTCAAGTGGCAATTAAGAAAGGAAAACTCCCTCAATTTGGTGTTCGGATTCCCCCAGAAAATGATTATCCTCAAATTTGTCCTTTCTTGCCAGAGCAAATCTTAGATGAGAACTTCTATGGCAATTGACTAGAGAAAAAAGTTAATTTTCAATTTTTGCATTACTCATGACTCGACTAACTCCAATCCCAATTGACGAAAACATCCTAATTTATATAGGGCTTGCTGAATAAATGTGAAATCTAGGCAAGGTAAGGGTTTTGTGGCTTTACGAGCGAAACAGGTGCAAGATTTTGAGAGAATCGTCGTTCAAAACCTTGCGTCTTCATCGGCCCGCGTCCTGTAGGGGCGAAGCATTCGGGCAATAACCTATCGGTGAAACCGTGGATTTTCTATCCGAATGCTTCGCCCGTACTTTTTCAGCAAACCCTATATAGAGTCCACCGATAACCTAGAAATTCCTGCCAAGACATTAGGAACAGAGGGAAGAATTGCTAAAGGGGTAATTTATCTACCAGATAATTGAAAATCATCACAATAATTATTTAGAAAAGTGGAACCTACAGAAGAACAGTATCTTGTCTTAAATGCTCTTGAAACTTTGGGACTCCTGCTCTTTAGAGTCTATGATGAAGATAATGGAGCTTGGCTAATCATTACTTCTAGTCTAACATTGCCCAGATCATACTTATTGCCTAATGGCGAAATTATTCCCCTAGAATGGATGCTTTAACCATGAAAAAACCGACAGAACTTCAACAGCAAGAATACGAAAGAATTGGCGAAATTGCAGCCAAAGGAAGACAGCGTTATCTAGAAGCAGGAGGCGACCAAAAAATCTGCCCTAGCGGAAGAAAAGGAAATGATTATTTAACCGATGAAGAACGTAAAGAAATTTTACAATTAGCCCGTCAGGTTTTTGGCGTTCAGATTAAAGATGGCCAAGTTTACTGTCAAGGACGGACTTGGAAAATATCCGATAAAAAAGTCTCAAAAGATACCGAAAAATGAACTAAATATTGCTAGTGTAGAACCTAGGTTAGGTTGAAGCATGAAACCCAACGCCCGCTCATGTTACGCTACCGCTAACCCATCCTACAAATAATTGTGCCTCCCTACTTAAATGCGCGGACAGCTTAGAACTTACCTAAACAAAAGCCCCCAGAAAACATCACTTTCTAGGGGTTTAATTACAATTGACGGAAAACAAACTTATGGGGAGGTTAACCTCCAGCTACCGCAGGAACGATACTGACTTCATCGCCATCTTTTAAGGGGGTTTTTGTCCCATCGAGGAAGCGAATATCTTCACTGTTGACGTAGAAATTTAAAAAGCGCCGGGGTGCGCCCTCTTCATCGCATAAGCGGGCCTTAATACCGGGGAAACTTGCTTCTAAGGATTCGATTAAACCACCGACACTACTAGCACTACACTCGATGGTAGCCTTATTTTTTGTAAATTTTTGCAGGGGAGTGGGAATGAGAACTTTTACAGCCATAGATATCAAGGAAAAAGTGGAAAGGACAGTAAGCTGTCCGCGAATTTAAATTGCTTGTGGAGATGAGGCAAGAGGATAATCACCCCATCATCCCTTAGTATCAATTCTAGACGAGAACCTGTTGCCATTCGAGGCGTTCGAGGGTGCGGGAACGTTCCAGGGCCCGTTCAAAGCTTTCTAATTTCGGTTCGATTAACAGGGGTTCACCGATATAACCCTGTACCGCTTCTTGGGTTTTTAGACCATTACCAGTGATATAAACGACTGTGGTTTCTTCGGGGTCGATTTTACCCGCTTCTACTAATTTTTTCAAGACAGCGATAGTCGTACCGCCCGCAGTTTCCGTGAAAATGCCTTCCGTTTCTGCCAAAAGTTTAATACCTTCGATAATTTCGGCATCGGTAACGGATTCAATATTACCGCCAGTTTTACGGGCAATATCAAGGGCATAAACACCATCGGCGGGATTACCAATAGCGATCGATTTGGCGATAGTATTGGGTTTAACTGGGGCGACAAAATCTCGTCCTTCCTTGAAAGCTTGGGCAATGGGGGAACAACCTTCCGCTTGAGCGCCACTAAAACGCACTGCTTTATCTGCCACCAAACCGACTTTAACGAATTCTTGGAAGCCTTTATAAATCTTGGTAAACAGGGAACCACTGGCTAAAGGTGCGACAATATGGTCGGGGAGTTTCCAGCCTAATTGTTCAGCCACTTCAAAGCCTAAAGTTTTGGAACCTTCGGAATAGTAGGGACGCAGATTGATGTTGACAAAACCCCAACCGTAGGTATTGCCCACTTCGGAACAGAGACGGTTAACCTGATCGTAATTGCCTTTAACCGCCATTACCGTGGGATTATAGATTAGGGTTCCGAGAATTTTACCCGCTTCTAAATCGGAGGGAATGAAAACACAACAGTCTAAACCAGCGTGAGCGGCAATAGCGGCGGTGGAATTGGCCAGATTTCCCGTACTAGCACAGGAAACGGTAGTAAAACCTAATTCTTTGGCCCGGGTAAGGGCGACGGATACCACTCTATCTTTGAAGCTGAGAGTGGGCATATTGACGGCATCATTTTTAATGTAGAGATTTTTTAGACCCAAGCGCCGGGCTAAACGGTGGGATTTCACTAGGGGAGTCATACCCGTACCCACATCGATAGGATTTTCACTTTCCACTGGCAAAAAGGAACGATAGCGCCAGATGGAATTGGGACCTGCTTGAATGCTTTCTCTGGTAACGGTGCGACGGATGAGGTCGTAATCGTAGTCCACTTCTAGGGGGGCAAAGGTTTCTTCGCAGATATTCAGCGCTTTCAGGGGGTAAGAAGTCCCTCCTTCCTTAGAAACCAAGCGGGTAAAGGTGGGGATGAATTTTGAGGTTTTGATGTTTGTCGCTAGGGTCATGATTTTCCTGTCTTGCCGTCAACTGAATCTACAAGCATCCTATCACCCGCAAAATCTTGGTGTCAAATATACCCGACTATTTTTGTCGGGTATAAATTTATACAAAAAATAGGTGATAATCTGGGGAGCAGCAAGGGTTAAGGGGAGATGGTTAAGCTGCCGTGTCAGAAAACTTCGGGGTAGTTTTAGGTCAAAAAAAGGACGAGGAGAAGGGATTTAAGTGTTTTAGGAGGCTATAGCCTATTTACTGCGAATTTTATCGAAATAAGCTCTGATTTTTGTTTAAATAGCTTAAACAGGGGGCGATTAACTGCGGTTGCCAGAAAGTTTCTCGCTTTACTCAGGATGATTGTCAAGAAAAATGACAAATTATGTGATTTTGTTGAGAAATAATAATTTTTTCTGGACTGCCCAATAAAATTGACCATTTTCGGCAGTCGTCAGGAGATTATTTTTATTTATTCTCCCTTCTCCCTAGGAAGGTAGGGTTGATTCATGAATCAACCCTACGGGGACAGGGGGGATCAAACCTTAAGAGTCAGTGGTCAGGAGATAACTGCTTTTTGATAAAAAGTTAAGGTAGTATTACCGTAGCGTTTTTGACGACAAATGGTTAAACCTTCTAGATTAATTGCTTGCCAAGATTTGGGATTATGTTCCACGGCAATTTCCCCCAGAGAATCTAATAAATTAGATTGAGAGATGGCAGTTAATACCGTTAAATATAAACCGCTTTCGTAGGGAGGATCAAAATAAATTAAATCAAAACTTTTCCCCGCTAAAGTGGCTAACTTTGTCAGTACATCTCCCCGAATTACTTGGAATTGCTGGTGAGAAGTGGCTAAATTGCGCCAATTTTCCTTGATAATTTCGCCAGCGCGTCCTGATTGTTCAATTCCGATTACTAGACTCGCACCTCGACATAAAGCTTCCGCACCCATGGAACCATTACCCGCACAAAGATCCAACCAACGACAGCCAGATAATTTCTGTTGCCAGATATTAAATAAAGCTTCTCGCACCCTTGCTGTAGTCGGACGGGTTAATTGTCCTGCTAGGGTTTTTATGGGACGATTGCCGTAAATTCTCATCGGTTAAAAGGCAAATTCAGTTAATCTTTTTTGTAATAAATCAGGAAAAAGGGCATAGTATCTTTGATTAAGAGGAGAGGGATGGGGGAGAGGCAATAAAGTCACTTTCTTTTGCTGTTTTAATCCCTGTTCATCGGTAGCGGTAAGGGTAACTAGGAGTTTTTTGGTAAAGCGTTCTTTATCAAGATAGAATTTATCCACTTCTTTGGGTTTACCGTAGGGTTCAAACCATTTAAAAGCTTCCGTGCCAAGGGGAATGATATGATCACCTTGCCAATAAAAAACGAGCAGTTTTTCTATAAATGGACGAAAACGATCTTTCACTTCCCCAGAATAAGCTTTATTACCCGGGGGTTTGTAGGGAACTGTATTAGTTAGGAAAATTCGATCGCATACCGATAATAGCTCTTGACGATCATGGGATTTTCTCCCCTGCCAAGCTTGAAAAAATCCCTCTCTTACCATTCTACCGGCAGCCCCGATCAAAGGTTGTCCTGCATACACTTCATCTCGTCCTAAATCCCGGCCAAAAAAGCATAACTGACTAGCAAGATTACCAGCATACAAAACTGGTTCAAAGGGGTCTTTTTTTGCCTCTTGGTAAATCAGGGTATCGATGGGAAAATCCTCTTTTTTTGCCTCTTGGTGTACCTGTTTAATTAGGGTTTTAATATCGGTCATTTCAGTTATCAGTTATCAGTTATCAGTTATCAGTTATCAGTTATCAGTTATCAGATGTGAGTTTTCAGATGTAAGTTTTCAGTCATCAGTTATCAGATGTGAGTTTTCAGTTCACTGAAAAAAGCTTCTCCCCACACCCTACACCCCACACCCCCCTGCCCCCCCGATGTCGGGGGGGTTGGGGGGGTCACACCCCACACCCCAATTCACTCCTCGGTGCGATAGCCAAATTCTGCTAAAAGTGAGCGAGATTGTCGCCATTTCGGTTCTACCTTCACAAATAATTTTAAATATACCTCCCCGGCGATTAACTTTTGAATAGCCGATCGAGCGGAAGAGCCGATCGCTTTTAACATACTGCCATTTTGACCGATGACGATCCCTTTTTGGGAAGCTCGTTCCACGTTAATGGCGGCAAAAACCTTGGTTAAAGCGGGAGTTTCCTCGACGCGTTCAATCACCACCGCCACAGAATGGGGAATTTCCTGACGGGTTTGCAGTAAAATCTGTTCGCGGATTAATTCGCCCATAATAAACCTTTCCGGCTGATCGGTGACTAAATCGGGGGGATAGTAATAGGGACCGACTTCGAGGGAATCAGTTAACAGATTTTGCAGTTCTGGGATTCCCGTCCCCTCCAGTGCCGAAAACTTGAGCAGAGGCCAGTTATTTTCCGTCGCTAAGGTGCGATAACTATCGTCGATAGGCTCCGGGTCTTCCGGTTGCTGATCGGCTTTATTTAGCCCTAAAATCGTGGGAGTTTGGTTTTTAGTCAGTAAATCGGCAATATAGCGATCGCCACCGCCCAAAAAATTACTACTATCGACAACAAATAAAACTAAATCTACAGAATTTATGGCGTTTTCGGCATTTTTAACTAAAACTTTGCCTAATTCGTGATGGGGTTTGTGAATGCCGGGGGTATCGACAAAAATCATCTGGGAGCGCTCGCTGGTGACAATGCCGCGTAAACGGTTGCGGGTAGTTTGAGCGATGGGGGAAGTAATGGCGATTTTTTGTCCCACTAATTGATTCATCAGGGTAGATTTACCCACATTGGGACGACCAATAATACCAATAAAACCCGATTTAAAACCAGTGGGTGCGATGGGAATTACTGCCGAATCGAGATTAAAGGCTTGGGAGTTGATCAAATCGTTCATAATTAAAGAATATTACTTAAAAAATATTTTTACCCATGCAAAGGATAATTTTGTTCTTGTTAGTATTGATTTTAGGCTGTAGTAACCATTTAGAATTGTCTATAGCGGGAAATTTAAGCGATCGCTTAACTAATTATCCTCGCTGGATGACTAAACCAGTGGTTAGTTTTGCCAGTGGAGATTTAGTTTATCCCGATTGGATGGTAGGCAGTTGGACTGTCACCAGTACCCTAATCGATTTAACCGCTCCTCTTGCTCCCCAGATTATCACACCTGGTTTTGAAAGTAATCGTCGTTACCTAGAAAAATCGATCGAGTTTCCGGTAAGATTCATCGAGAAAGCTATTTCCAGACCGATAAATGCTGCCTTTTTATCCACCCTTATCAGTAAACCATCAATTGTGGCCGATCGATCCTTTAATGGTTTAGCAATTAGTCGCGCCTATTTGGGTAGTCAATCGGTATTATCGGTAAAAACTGACCCTAATAATCCCAATCGTCAGATTACCTTTTTACGGGGCGCTCATCAACTAATTTCCACAGTAATTGCCAGAAATAGCGAAACTCCTAGCGGCAATCAATTTATTGCCACAGAAATCAGTCAACAAATTTTCCGGGGAGAAACCAATACTTATCTTAATGAGGTGGAAACCACCACCGCCTATCAGTTATTATCTCCTAATAAAATTCTAGGCGATCAGGTGACAGCCATTTATCTTTCCCCCCAATCCCCTGATTATTTCCAAGCGCCGAATCGTCCTGTAGCTTTGTATCGTTATCGCCTAGAATTGCTGAAAGATTAATAGAACTCCTGTAAAAATCAACAATCTTCCCTTAGATGAGGAGACAGGAGGAGAAAAAAGACAAGAGACAATCCTAGCCATAAAACCTAAGATTAGGTATAAAAGGAATTAAGAGAACTTTCCCGGACCTAGTTTTCGGACTTTATTGAAGGACTTGGGGACGATTTGCTTGAATACTCTTAATCCCTCCTACAGCAGATGTTATGGCCTTTTGTCAACGGGGAAGTTCATTTATACTGCCTTTTACTCAGCCAAGAAAGCGAGGCTCCCACCGCCATTAACTGCTCAATGTCAGCTAAGTTTCTTTTTCTTGAATTGGTCTTTGATGGGTTTGTAGGTGGGGTTAATCGTCTAGTTGTTCAACCTTTTTTAACGCATTATTTCTGTGAGGTAAATGTTATGACTAATATCATCGGTATAGGTTCTCGTGCAGCAGGATTAAGTGCTTATCTTGCGTCTTTAGCTTATCATCAAAAACATCAGGTAAAATCTAAAAAGGTCTTATCTTGTGAAGTAACACCGATTGGAAATGATGCTAATAATGTATTGATAAGAATGGGACGAGATGTACTTAGTCAAGGATTAGAACTTTCCGCAGAACCAATACCGTCAGAACCAGATGAATTCATCTTTTACAATTTTATCATTAACATTGAAAGAAGGGGATTATTTTGGCAAAAATTTCATGCACAAATAAACTTTTATATTCAAAACACACCAGATGATGTTTTTAGAAGTATTAAAAACTTTTTACCAGATAAAATTTATAATCATTTATTAACAGATTGTCAAGGTTACTTATTGGTCATAGATGGAACATCTCATCGAGAAGATGAAAAATATGCTGACCTTTTAGAAAAATTTACTACAGATTTAACACAGCGTAACCCGCAAGGTTGTCCTATCGCTTTTACTGTCACGAAATGTGATTTATCAGAACTTTGGGTTAATCGAGATGATCCTCGTGGTCTGGTACAAAGACGCTTTCCTAAAATGTATGAAATTCTAGAAAATTGGACTCAAGAAAACAAGGAAAAAGTTGAATATTTTACCACTTCATCCTTCGGAGTATTTGGTAAATATTGTGAACCAAATTCAATTATTATATCAAAAAGTAAAGGGGGAACAAGGTCCGTGATTAGAAATCCTAAAGAATGGCAACCTTTTGGACTGATTGAACCCTTATATTGGTTATGTACGGGCAAAATGCTATAATTATTGTAGGAAAAACTCATCTTGCTTAAAAAAATCGCCAATTCAAAAATGAAACGCTATCAACTTCTTCAAGAAAAACGAGATAATATTATAAAAATTGCTCGAAAGCATGGAGCATTTAATATTCTAATATTTGGATCAGTTGCTAGAGGAGAAGACGGTAATGACAGTGATATTGACTTTTTAGTAGAAATGGAACAAGGACGCAATTTATTAGATAGAATTGGTTTAATTCAAGACTTAGAAGATTATTTAGGCTGTAAGGTTGATGTGGCTACTATTAACAGTTTACGAGATTGTTTTCGGGAAAGAATCATGAAAGAGGTGATTCCTTTATGAATGATGACTTAATTTATTTAGGTGATATTTTAGATAGAATTGAACGAATCGAATCTTATACACAGGAGGGAAAAGACAGATTCTATCAATCTTTATTAATTCAAGATGCTGTGATTCGCTGTTTTGAAGTCATTGGAGAAGCTGTTAAACAACTCTCTCCTGAGATTAGAAAAAAATATCCTGAAATTACTTGGCGTAAAATTGCAGGGTTTCGAGAAAAATAGCAGCGGTTGCCCCCTAGTTCTATAATCAGATCACGGCTAATTTGATTGGCTATCGACCCTATTTATGTCTATCTCCCCACCCCGTTCGGGTTACACTTTGCCGGTTTTTGCCTGTGCCAGTGCGATCGCATCTCTCCAGCATCTCCACGGCGAAAATGAGCTAAATTCCGTTACTTTTAATCTTTTAGAACCGCCAGAAACCGTTACAATTGCCATCGAACAAGTTGCCCGACTGAACCCCGATGCTGCCCTAGCTATCACCCGCAGCGATCCGGGGGACAATTTAGATTTAACTAGAAATACCCCTATATGGGCGTTAGTAGAAAGAAAAACGGGTAATCAAGAGATAGAGATTCAAGGTGGCGAAGGAATCGGCCTACAGGTTGATAATGGCGGAAAATCAGCTATTTATAGTTATGCCCAGCGTCTGCTGCAAGAAAACCTCAGACCCCTGTTACTGCCCCAAGAAAGCATCAAAGTAACGATTATCCTTCCAGAAGGCAAAAAATTGGCCACAAGGACTTCTAACGCCGCTTTTGGGGTGGTAGAGGGATTATCTTTGTTAGGTACTACTGGCATTTCCCAACCCCTGAGCGCTCCCGGACAGTTGGAAATCTTTCGCGAGCAATTAAAAAATTTATCCCGTCGTTTCGATCGCTTGGTGTTTTGTATCGGGGAAAATGGCTTAGATTTAGCCCCTCAAATGGGTATTAATCCTGATATTTTGGTAAAAACAGCCAATTGGATCGGGCCGATGTTATTAGAGGCACAATTACAGGGAATCTCTGAAATTCTTTTGTTTGGTTATCACGGTAAATTAATTAAACTTGCCGGGGGAATCTTTCAGACTCACCATCATCTCGCCGATGGTCGTCGGGAAATTCTCACCGCCTACGCCGCTAAAATGGGTTTAGCTACCCCCCATCTCCAGCAAATTTTTGACAGTAGCACCAGTGAAAACGGTCTGGAATATCTGCGTCAATTAGACCGGCAAACGGGAGATAATTGGGTGGAACGCATCTATGGAGAAATGGCTAATACGATTGATCGCCGTTGCCAAGAATACGTTTATAACCACAGTAACGGTCATCTTGGGGTCGGTTGTATTTTATTCGATCGCTCTCGTTCTTTGATCAGCAAAAGCGAAAATGGCCTTAAATTTTTGCAAAATCTACCAGTCACTCCCCAGTGACCGTGCTATGATCGTGGGAATATTTAGTCTTAAAAAATGAAACTAATAAGGCGATACTATTGTAGCTTATTTTCAGAACAATAGCCGATTTAGTTTACAAATCTTTAACCTTTTCCTGCCAGTTTCTTTTCTTGATCGTAGTGACAACTCAAACCCCCCTTCCCACCCCCCAAGAGACTTTGCCCTCAGAGTCCTTCACTAATAGCCTTAATCGTCAAATAATCATCATTCTTGACTTTGGCTCCCAGTATTCTGAATTAATCGCCCGCAGAATCCGGGAAACGAACGTTTACTCCGAAGTTCTCTCCTATCGTACCAGCGCCGAACAATTAGCCCAAATCAACCCGAAAGGAATAATTCTTTCGGGCGGTCCCAATTCCGTCTATGATCCTGGAGCGCCTCACTGTGATCCCGAAATTTGGAATTTAGGTGTACCCATCCTCGGAGTTTGCTACGGGATGCAATTGATGGTACAGCAGTTAGGAGGTAGGGTAGAACGGGCAAAACGGGCCGAATACGGCAAAGCATCCCTATTTATCAACGATCCTACCGATTTATTAACCAATGTCGAGGACGGTTCCACCGCTTGGATGAGTCACGGGGATTCCTGCGTGGAATTGCCTGCGGGTTTTGAAATTCTCGCTCATACCGATAATACCGATTGTGCGGCCATTGCCGATCACCAGAAAAAACTCTTTGGAGTGCAGTTTCACCCGGAAGTTGTCCATTCTGTGGGAGGAATCGCCTTAATTCGCAATTTCGTCTATCATATCTGCAAATGCGAACCCACTTGGACTACGGAAGCTTTTGTCGAGGAATCGATCCGAGAAATTAGGGCAAAAGTGGGCGATAAGCGAGTTTTATTGGCTTTATCCGGCGGTGTGGACTCCTCTACCTTAGCATTCCTGTTACATCGAGCGATCGGTGATCAACTAACCTGTATGTTTATCGATCAGGGATTCATGCGTAAGGGTGAACCAGAACGATTAATGCAGATATTTAACGAGCAATTCCATATCGGAGTCCAGTATGTCAACGCTAGAAAGCGATTTTTAGCGCAAGTGGCCGGTGTCACCGATCCCGAAGAAAAGCGCCGTCGTATCGGCCATGAATTTATTCAGGTGTTTGAAGAAGAATCGAATCGTTTGGGACCCTTTGATTATCTGGCCCAAGGAACTTTATATCCCGATGTGATTGAATCGGCCGATAGTAATGTGGATCCCAAAACTGGGGAAAGAGTCGCGGTTAAAATTAAAAGTCATCATAACGTTGGTGGACTGCCGAAAAATCTCCGGTTTAAATTAGTCGAACCCCTGCGAAAATTATTTAAGGATGAGGTGAGAAAATTAGGTCGATCGATCGGTCTTCCGGAAGAAATTGTTCGTCGTCAACCTTTCCCCGGCCCTGGTTTAGCGATTCGCATTTTAGGGGAAGTCACCGCAGATAAATTAAATATTTTGCGCGATGCAGATTGGGTAGTGCGCGACGAGATTAATAAGCAGGGAATGTATCACGATTTCTGGCAAGCTTTCGCGGTTTTATTACCTGTCCGCAGTGTGGGAGTGATGGGAGATCAACGCACCTACGCTTATCCCATTGTCCTACGTTTAGTCGGCAGTGAAGACGGAATGACTGCCGATTGGTCCCGGGTTCCCTATGATTTATTGGAGACAATTTCTAATCGCATTGTCAATGAAGTTAAGGGAGTTAACCGCGTGGTTTATGATATTACTTCTAAGCCCCCCGGAACTATAGAATGGGAGTAGTATTGAATTATTGATTGATCGTTATTCCCGTCCAAATATTGGGGCGGGATTTTTGCAGAATAGACAATTGAGGAGATTAATTACTACCATGGCACAGTTAGAGATGTTGGAAGAAATAGAAGAAGTGGATTTTGCGGAAGAAGAAGATGATGTTGAAGGAGAATCAGCAAACCAAAAAAAGCTACAACTCAAAGAAATCTCCGAGACTGTTGTTGCTGGAAGTGATTGGACTACCGCAACGATCCGCGATCAATTAATTCGAGAAAATATTCAACTCAATCCGCGCTTTCAAAGACGAGATGCTTGGAATATTACTCGTAAAAGTCGATTTATTGAATCCCTAATTCTAGGGTTTCCAGTCCCACTGATTGTCTTAGCTACTAATAATAAGGAAAAAGGGAAATTTATCGTTCTTGATGGCAAACAACGCCTACTAACAATTTTACAGTTTTATGGTGACAGTGCCACACCTAATAATAGTTTTACTTTAAAAGATTTAGAATTTCTAGATAATCTCAATGGCTGCCAATATCAGGATCTAAAAAATGACTTCAATTTAAATGATATCTCAGACCAACTGGATAATCAAACTATCCGCACGATTGTTATCCGTAATTGGAAAACGGAGAATTTCCTCCATAAAATTTTTCTGCGTCTCAATGTGGAAAATACCCCTTTGTCTTCTCAAGAATTAAGACAAGCATTACACCCAGGGGGTTTTATTAATTTTTTAGATGATCGAGCGATCGAAAGTCAAGCATTAAAGAAAATATTTAAATCTTCCTATCCCGATTTCCGGATGCGCGACACTGATATATTATTGCGTTATGTAGCTTTTCATTATTATTTATCTGATTATCGCGGTGATCTTAAAGGATTTCTTGATAATGCTTGTGTCTCGCTTAATGCTCGATGGGATCAAAACTCAGAAGAAATCAAAAATATTATTGATCAATTTGAAAAAGCTGTTCAGACAACGATTAATATTTTTGGAGAGAAAAACTTTTCCCGTCTCTGGCTGCCTGAATCGGCAACTTATCGAAGTCAGTTCAATCGAGCAATTTTAGATGTGATGGTTTTTTACTTTTGCGATGATCTAATTAGAGCAGCTGCCGAGAAAAACAAAGAACAGGTAGAAGAAGCATTTAAAAGTTTATTTCGTACTGCCATTGATCGATTTAAAAATGCTGTATTAATTAGTACAAATACTAAACAATCAACCTATGATCGTTTTCATTTATGGGGTCAAGCTTTATCAAAAGTATTAGATATTAACTTCAATATTCCTCAGATGGAAGACAATCGTATTATTTTTAAGGGGGTAAGATAGTTGTTTTTTTACTATGCCGAAATCTCCAATAACGTAGGTTGGGTTGAAGCATGAAACCCAACACCCGCATAGTTTACGCTACCGCTAACCCATCCTACCAATAATTGTGCCTCCCTACTTACAGTATAATAAAAGGCAGACAATAGAGAGCTAATCATCAAAGTGAAACATAGACCAATTGCGATCGATTTATTTGCTGGCTGCGGTGGGATGTCCCTTGGTCTAGAAGCGGCGGGATTTGATATTGCTGTAGCGGTGGAGTTTGATGCAGTCCATTCCTTGGTTCATCATTTTAACTTTCCCTATTGTCAAACTATTTGCCGGGATATAGCCAAAGTAACAAGTAGAGAAATATGGGAATTATTAAAACTAAAAGGCTATGCCACCGATGTTAGTTTAATTGCTGGTGGTCCCCCCTGCCAAGGTTTTTCATTAATTGGTAAACGACAAATAGATGATCCTAGAAATTCTCTTGTATTTGAATATCTGCGGATTGTAGGGGAAATTAAACCCAAGTATTTTATCTTTGAAAATGTTCCCGGCATGGCTACCGGTAAACATAAACAATTTTTAGAGGAGTTAATCTCTGAATTTGAAGCTATTGGCTATACAATTAATCAGCCAATTAAAATCCTCGATGCCAGTGAATACGGCGCACCACAAAAGCGCAGAAGATTAATCTTAATTGGTAGTCGAAAAGACGTGACGATGGCTAAATATCCCTTAGCCAAGACCGTCGATTTGAACTCAGCCAAAAAATCAGCTTTTACCAGCGTCTATGATGCGATTTCAGATTTAGAATTAATACCGGCCTTTATCGATACTGATTTAGGCATACCCGCATCAAAACTAGATTATAGTGGCAAGAGGAAAAAATATTCAGTGCAGCCAAGGGATATTTTTAAACTTTGCCATCAAAGAACAGTAGATACAAAAATCTATGGACATATAGGCTCAGTTCATACTCAAAGATCAATTGATAGATTTATCTTAACCGAACCGGGTACAGTGGAACCAAAAAGTCGCTTTTTCAAGCTTTCTCACACTGGTTTATGTAACACTCTCCGGGCCGGAACTAATAGCGACAAAGGGGCCTATACTGCTCCTAGACCCATTCACTATTCTATTCCTCGTTGTATTACTGTACGAGAAGCCGCCAGATTACATACATTCCCCGATTGGTTTCAGTTTCACCGCACAATATGGCATGGTTTTCGTGAGATTGGTAATGCAGTTATTCCGCTATTATCGAAAGAACTTGGCTCTTCTGTGATGGGAGCAATGAATATTAATACCGCTAATCTCAACCGAGTTATTTTAGAAAAAATGCCCGAAGACTTATTGCTATATAATATGTCTCAGGCATCAAACTATTGGGGAATCCCTGACGATGTTATCCCGAAAAGAAAACGAGGTGTCTCTCAGAGACTGGTCAGTATTTAAATTATACCAAATCCGTTTTTGATAGTAGGATTAACTGCCTATCGAACTTTAAAAACCTGCTCCCATCTTCCCACTCCCCCTAGACTTTTTGAACAGAATTTACTATCATTTTTATTATTCGGGAACCGTCCACCAAGCGAGAGCAAAAGCTTGTTCTTTCTCATTAACTTGTTGACGATATTGAACCCGAATTTTATAGTTTCCAGAGATAGGTACAGGACAAAAAATATGCTCTAAACTATCACTATCACTTAGGGAAGAACAAGTGTATTTATCATTATTATCCTCTTGGACAGGTAAAAGATAAACATCTAAATTATTCAGGCCGCGATCCCGGAAACTTTCATCGATATCATAGAGATTATTGCGATTAGTATCGATTAGTTCTACCAAACGATCCCAAGCCAAAGTTATCGAAACAAAACTATTAGCTTTTAAGGGCTTCTCCAGGGCATAATCTTGATAACTATTAGCGGTAACTGTACCGTAATCCCAGCCAATAGAAGGAATAGATTCTGCGGCAGACCATTGACCATTACTAAACTGTTGGTAGGCGCGAAAAGTGTTAAGATGTCCCGTCCCCATCTGCATATCTAAAGGAATTTTTGGGTCTTTATAAGCATCGGAGTCTAACCAAGTTTTTTGGTCTTTAGTTAAGACTGTCCGTCTCATACCTAAACGTAACCCGTCGCCCGTATCTTTAATTTTATCGGCAGAATTAAGCATTACTGCCTTCATCACTTGATGATGACGAGAATCGACACTCCAATGGGGATTTTTTTGATTAATTTGTTGATCGCCGTATTCTTGTAAAAGTGCCACCGATGCCGTAATATGAGGGGCGGCGAAACTGGTGCCACTAACAGTATTTAATTTACCTTTGAGGTCATAAAGCTCTATTTTATTGCCGGGGGCAACTAAATTAATTGAGCGCCGGGAACCATCATTAATTTCCCGTTTAATTAAACTGCGACCAATACCCACCGGCAAAGCACTAATATTAGCAAAATCAACTTTAGTAAATTTTCCTTCTCTTTTGGCTGTATAAGCGGTAGTAATGCCGTTAAAATGATCGGTGGGAATGGGAATTCCTCCCTTACCTTGATTACCAGCAATTACATAAAGAACATCATCAACTCGCGATGACCAATCAACACATTGAGTTAATAAAGCTTGACCATCTAATTTTGGTTCCTGTCGCTGATCTCTTTGCAAAGATTCCCCAAAACTAAAGTTAATCGCGCGGACATCACCGCTATTTTGTCGGGCAATATTTTGACTAGCAAGACATTCTTCCGGTTGTCCGCCCCGTCGCAAAGAACCCACCGCCCCCGAATATAATCTCGCTTTTGGGGCAACTCCGGGGATTTTTTTATCATCACTTACCATCATCGTTGCCACCATAGCGGCGTGATTATCTAGATAGGTGTTGGGTTTAGCAATTTGATCGCGAAAAAAAACACCGGCTAATTTATAGGGAGGCTGCCAAGCTGCCACTTTATCATAACCGAACTGCGCTGGTCGTCCGATTTCCACTTGACCGATGGCAATTTTTCGCCCTAATAAATTATAGGGTTCCGCCCGCAAGCGCTCGGCATAAATTCCCTGTTCACCGATGGAATTAGAAAGAACTAGGGAAGGAAGCAGAATTATCGTTACTACTAACCCGACGACAAACCAAAACCCTCTTTTCATCATCAGCAATCCTGCGGCGGTAAGGTGACACCAATCCATTCTAAGACAGAAATCTCAGAAAATACCGGAATCTCTTTTTTTGCTAGGCGGGATGGTAATAAAAAGCCACTGCCAAGATTAAATAGGTGGCTAGTAATAGGGTTCCATCTAACCAATTGGAACGACCGGTAAAGCTGATTAAATTAGTGACAACCACCGCTACAATTAAAGCCACCACGTTAAAAGGATTAAAATTTAAATCCATCGGTTGCTGCCAAAATTGACCGATAAAAACTAATAAAGGTGCTACGAATAAAGCCACCAATAAACTATCACCCATCGCCACGGAAACCGTTAAATCCATCTGATTTTTTAGGGCTAATTGAGTGACGGTAACTATTCCAGAAACATCGCTAATTAAAGGAATAAAAATTACCCCGATAAAGAGAGGAGTAAGATTAAATCCTTCCATCACCGATTCCACTACATTAACAAATAAATCTGACTCATAGGCTACAGCTACGGTGGAAGTAAGCAGCACAAGTAACCAAATCCAGACTTGAGCTTTTTCTTCCTCACTAACCTGATTGTCGGGGGTATTTTCGTTACTTAATCCCACTTCGTAGAGATAGCTATGGGTTTTCAGGGAAAATAATAAAGTTAACCCGTAAACTATTAATAAAACCGTGGCGGTGACTAGGGAAAGACTGAGAATATCGGCAACTTCCACCACGTTAGAAGTATATATTACCAAAGTTGGTAAAGCGATCGCTATTACTGCTAAAGTCATAGAAGAACCATTTACCCGGGCTAAAATCGGTTTAAATTCTTGCTCTTTGTAGCGAATTCCTCCCGTGAGCATTCCCATGCCCATAAATAATAATAAATCACTGAGAATACTACCGGTAATACTGGCTTGTACGATGTCCACCAAGCCTTTTTTTAGGGCAATTAAGGCAATAACTAAAGTGGTAGTATTGCCAAAGATAGCATTAACTAATCCTCCCAAAGTTGGCCCAGTGACTACGGCAACTCTTTCCACAGACGTACTTAACCAAATTGACAGGGGAATAATCGATAAAGCGGCAGTGATAAAAATAGCTTGATCTCCCCAATTAAGACGACTAGCGACCACCGATAGGGGAATAAATAATAGGAAAGCAAAGGAGACAATTTTTCTTAAATTCATGGGTTATTAATGGTGATTTCTCCCACCATTCCCGCTTCAGCATGACCTGGAATAGTACAGATTAATTTATACTTACCAGTTTTGAGAGGAACTATTACCCATTCTGCCTGTGCATTAGGTTTTAATTCTAGTTCGTGAATTGCCCCTTTAATCTCCACTTTTCCCGCTTCAACTTTCTGCGTCCAACTAGCATCGGCGAAGTCTTTAGCGGTAAAATAATGTTTAGTGGGACTGGGATTATCGAGGATTAATTTGTATTTTTGTCCGGCAATAAAGTTTAATTGACTAGGAAAGAATTTTAATTCTCCTTGCCCAGAGCCTAGACTAATTTTAACTTCTAGAGGGGCAGACCCGGCGAAGGCGGGAAAAGTCACTAACCAACAACTAATTAAAACTATTACTAATGCCACAAATTTTTGATAGATATCCTGGCCAGCGAAGTAGGGATTAGAATTCATTTTGCTCCTGCAGCTAATAATAGAGAAAATCTGGCGGCTTTGACGATAATTTTACAACAAGTGGTGATTCCTAAGTGAGTGGGTGGAATTAAATATAAAATGAACGTAGGTTGGGTTGAAGCATGAAACCCAACGCCCGCTCATGTTACGCTACTGCTAACCCATCCTACAAATAATTGTGCCTCTCTACTTACCGACTCTTTTCCCTTCCATCCCTTAAAAGTCCCTTGGTCATGGTTAAAACCGCGGGACTTCTAGCCACTGTAATTTAAATCGACAAAATTAATCTAAGCTATCGGGAGAATGGGGATAAAGTTGTTCTGCTTCCGGACAATCTTCCGAGACATTAATATCAGGATTCGTCCGCGACACCGATGCCAGTTTTCTGCTCACCGCACCGATACTTTCTAAACGCACCATTTCTTCCCAAGAACTAATTTCGTCTTCTTCTTCTGTTTCGTAGCGAATGGTGACGAGATCGCTTTCTAGATCGACAATACGAGCATTATCGATCCATCTTTGCTGATCGCGCAAGAAAATGCAGACTTCCTGACCATCCATACAGAATTGATAAATCTTGCGGTGTAACATAAATTGCTCCTAAACAGCTTCTTTTGTTGGATTCAACTAACGGGAAGTGACAAAATGCCAATCTCAGCAATAGCTCAAGAATTCCCGTGGGTAACACAAAAGGGAGAAAAATTCCGCTAGTAGTGGCAAGAATGGGTAAGAAAAGTCAGGTTTCCAGTTTGGGGCTACGTTCTTCAAAGACATCGATTCGATTAATAGACGGCTTCGGCGATTCAGTAAAAAATCGCCCTTATAGAGTCATTGTCACATAAATTTTCACTTCCTAACAGTATTCCTGGATGGAATCGGGAATGAGGTTTAGGGATGAGGTTATGCCATTTTTCTTTATTCATGGCAGGTATCCTACTCCCCTCTTGCGCCCCTCCACCCCCCACATCGGTAGGGCAGGGGGAGTTTGGGGGTGAGGGCAATTAACCATATCTGCCATTACTTTTGAAAAATGCTATCAGTACCGTCCCCTTTCCAACCCCGAAAAATAGCTATAGACGCTCTGCCATCTTGGCAAGTCATGGGGCATCGCTCGCCACTTGATTCCGTTGGCCGATAAATAAAAAATGGCTGTGAGCTTATAGCTACTTCAGGGTAAGCGCATCTTAAGGATCCTTGACAAAATGAACTTTATGTGAGTTGCTTACCCACGATTCAGGCATATTTGAGGAGAATTTGCCATCTCAATTGTTAATAGCGTTTGAGATGCGCTCACCCTGTACATCGAAGGAGCTATTTATTATTTACTCAGACTGAGACTCAGGGAGTAACTTAGGTTGAAATAATTGGGAAGGAACAAAACGAAAACCGCTTTGATCTTCTTGACGAATTAATAATCCTTGTTCTTCCATCGATTTAAGTTGGGGCAAGAGAGCAACAAAGGTTATAGCATCAAGTTTAGCCAAAGTTTGATCAGAAATATTCTCACTAATGCCACCGGCTTGATGAGCAACGTATAATAAATGACGAAACTGAGGACTTAAATAATCAGTAAAGTCTTTTTGAAGGATTTGCCAAATTGAATAAAAAGCAGTTTCATCAATAATTTCATATCCTTCTGAAGCAGCTTGCCTTAATACTTTTTCACAGATAGTATTCAGTTGTCGAGGAATTCCTTGAGCGTAACCCGTAATTAAATTGATGACTTCCTCTGTGAAAGGATAGGGATCATTTCGCTGTTCGTTTCTGGCACTATTAAGATAATTAATAGCAATGTGACGTAAATCATCTTGACTCATGGGTTCAAGGGGAATATCTTCAGAAAAGATACCAAGGGCTTTTAAGGTTGCTTCTTGAAACTCGGTAAAGCCTCTTCCTGTCATGATAAATCCTCGATGTTTTCCCATCCGAAATAAATCTAAACTACTTTCTAAAATTGTCTGGACAACAATGGGATCTTTTTTGTCAAAATCATCAATAGCAATAACAATACGAGAATAAATTTCTTCGGCTCTATTTAATAACCGAATGAGTAGAGGATACGGGTCAGCATTGGCGGTGGGAGTCAGTTGATTAGCAGGGGATTCTTCCTTTTTGCCAAAGGATAAAAAGCCTAATTTAACTTGTCCTTCAGTAGTGGTTTTATTGCGTTGGATAGAATACCCTAAAAGCGTATTAGCAATGTCTCTTGATTCTTGATCACTATCCGCTAAACTATCGGCTACAGCTAATAATAAAGCACGATAAAATTCCGTGGAACTTTCCCCAGGAATACTGCTAATATAAAGCAATAACATTTTTTCATTTAATTGGTTAACTTCCTGTTGTAACTGGTTAATTAAATTAAAAATCAAAGCAGTTTTACCAATACCCCAAGCTCCCCTAACTAGGATATTACGTCCTTCATAGAGGGTCGGAATAACGACATCTAAAACTTGATCTCGTCCATAAAAAATCTTTGCTAATTTTTTGCGATCATCGGGGGGAGTTGCTCGAAAAGGATTTTCTATAAGTCCCCATCTTTTGAGAGTTGATTGATAACGGCTGAGTCTTGACATTTTTTACGCAGATTGTAGAATTTTTAGTAGATAATTAATTTCCTCTAGTCGTTCTGAATTATTTTTTTCTTGATAATATGTTTGTGCCTCTTTTAAATGACTACAAGCTTGGGAAATCTTGCCAATTTGTATTTCTAGATTGCCCAGTGCAGTTGTCACAGAAGCCACATTATCTTGATCACCTAAACGACGGAATAGACGTAAAGAATCTTTAAAATAAAGTCTTGCCTGTTCGAGCCTACCAGTGCGATGATAGAGACGGGCAAGTTCCAATAAAATTGGAGCCAAACTACTAATATCCTTTTGTTTTTGATAAAGTTGCTGACAATTTTCTAAGTGTTCAATAGCTTCTGTATAATATCCGCCCTCAAATAAAGCTTTTCCTAATTGATAGGAATAGTTAAAATATAAGGTTTTGTCTTCGGTTTTTTCAATAATTTCTCCAGCTTGTTTATAAGAGTTAATTGCTTGTTGAATGTCTGTCACTTTACCAAGAAGTTTAAATCGTTCTCTGAGAGTATTGGCTAAATTATATTGTGTCTCTGCCCAATCTCCTGGAAAGGCTTGACGGGTATAAATTTGTAAGGCTTCTTGATAACAGACAATTGCATTTTCGATATTCTCGGCTTTATTGCCTCTAATTCGTTCACTGTAAGCATTGCCTAAATTATTTTTAGTAGTTGCCCAGTCAAGAGGAAAGGCATCAAAAGTACGAATTTTTAACGCTTCTTGATAACAGAAAATTGCAGTTTCTATATTCTCTACTATGTCTCCTTGGATTCTGTTTTTGTAAGCACCACCCAGATTATTTTGTGTTACTGCCCAATCTTGAGGAAAAGCATCACGGGTACAGACTTCTAAAGACTGGTTTAATGCTGCTATAGCTAACTCTAAATTTTCTGCCCTTTCCTCTCTGATGCGTTGACTATAAGCAGCACCCAGATTATTTTGTGTCCTTGCCCATTCATAAGGAAAAGCATCACGGGTATAGACTTCTAAAGACAGGTTATAAGCAACAATAGCTAACTCTAAATTTTCTGCCCTTTCCCCTCTGATGCGCTTACTATAAGCAGTACCCAGATTATTTTGTGTGTTTGCCCATTCATAAGGAAAAGCATCACGGGTATAGACTTCTAAAGACAGGTTATAAGCAACAATAGCTAACTCTAGATTATCTGCCCTTTCCCCTCTGATGCGATTACTATAAGCAGTACCCAGATTATTTTGTACGCTTGCCCATTCATAAGGAAAAGCATCAGCATCACGGGTATAGACTTCTAAAGACAGGTTATAAGCAACAATAGCTAACTCTAGATTATCTGCCCTTTCCCCTCTGATACGATCACTATAAGCATTACCCAGATTATTTTGTACGCTTGCCCATTCATAAGGAAAAGCATCACGGGTTCTTACTTCTAAAGACTGGTTATAAGCAACAATAGCTAACTCTAAATTTTCTGCCCTTTCCCCTCTGATGCGCTTACTATAAGCATTCCCCAGATTATTTTGTATCCTTGCCCATTTTTCAGGAAAAGCTTGACGGGTATATACTTCTAAGAGGGTCTGATAGCCTGTAATAGCGATTTCTAGATTATTAGCCCGACTTCCCAAAGGAAAATCTGCAATCTTAATACATAAATTCTGAATCACCCCGACAATAGCCGCCACTTCTTCTGGTTTCCTTTGAGAAAACACATTTCTAGCCCATTGTTGCAACAGTTGGGCAAAGGTATCATCTAACAGATGTTGACGGCGTTGTAGGATAGGATAAACCACCGTAGGATCGCCATTACTCTCCCATTCTGCTTGTAAGACTTCTGATAAAAACTCCTGATATTCCTCTATACTTCCCGCTTGAAGGTTGAGAAACTGCCCCAATTGTTGCACCATATCGCGTAACCAAGATGATGTGATGGACTATGATTTTTTCGACAGACCGACCCTATGAATATACTAATTAAAAAAAGGTGGGTTAAGTCCCACCTTGATAACTGATTAGGATTTTTGGCTGAAATAGGCCTCTAGTGCCTCATTGATGATTTGATTCATCGGCCGTTTTTCCGTTTCCGAAGCTTCCTTGAGACGGACAAACATATCATCGGGGACGCTGACACGGTTTTGATTTTTACGCACGCGTTTGGGTTTTGATTCAGTGGTAGTAGTTTCGGTCATTTTAGGTGTGTAGGTGGCTGAAAATGCTTGTAAAGCAGGGAAATTGACTCGGTGACAGAATTCTCCGAAGGTCTCGTTATTTTGTTGATTCTGTTGGAAGTAAACGAAAATCGGTTCTAAGACCTTTTCTAGATCATCGATCGCCATTTTATCCAAATAGGGGCGCGCTAGTCGAGTTTGATCGGCTGTTCCCCCCAACCAGAGTTGGTAGGAATTGGGAGCGCTACCCACAAATCCTAATTCTGCCATATAGGGACGCGCGCAGCCATTGGGACATCCTGTCATGCGGATGACAAATTGCTCTTTGGATAATCCTAAGCGATTAAGCAGGGTGCGAATGCGTTCAATCACGCTGGGTAAGATTCTTTCCGACTCAGTAATCGCTAATCCACAGGTAGGCCAAGCAGGACAGGCCATGGAATAACGGGTTAAAGGGTCAATTTCGGCGGGATTGGTGATAATTCCGTGTTCTTTCAGGATCGCCTCGATCGCTTGCTGATCTTTGGGTTCAATTTCGTAGAGAATGATATTATGGTTAGCCGTCAAGCGCATGGGTAGCTCAAAACGCTCGATAATCACTTTTAAGGCGGTTTTTAGCTGAAAACTGCCTTCATTTTTGACCCTGCCATTTTCTACATGAAGACCAAAAAATAATTTTCCGTCTCCCTGTTCATTCCATCCCAAAAAGTCTTGATATTCCCAATCGGGGAGGGGTTGGTAGGGGGCAATTTTTTGGCCGAAATAACCCTCAACAGTGCTGCGGAATTTTTCTACTCCCCATTCTTCGAGGATATATTTCATTCTCGCATGACGACGATCGCCGCGATCACCGTAATCTCTTTGGGTTGCCACGATCGCTTTTACTAGATCATATACCTCCTCTTTACTCACATAACCGATCGCATCGGCCATTCTGGGGAAAGTTTCTTCCTTATTGTGGGTTCTTCCCAGTCCACCCCCCGCAAGGACGTTAAAACCCTGTAATTGACCATTCGCGTCGGTAATCACCACTAAACCGATGTCATTGGTGTAGATATCGATGGAGTTGTCCCCCGGCACGGTGACACCCATCTTGAACTTACGGGGCATATAATGTTGACCGTAGATCGGTTCGATCGGATCGTTTTTGTTGATGCCATTTGTATCTTTTTGTCTCGATGCCTTGACGGACGGCGCTTCTTCTGCACTGATCACTTTTTCGCCATCGAGCCAAATTTCGTAGTAAGCTCCAGTTTGGGGAGTGAGCAAATCGGCGATATTATTGGCATATTCCCAAGCATAGCCGTATTCGGGGCGATTTTTGTAGGGGGCTGGCGGTGCAGTGACATTGCGGTTAACATCACCACAGGCCGCTAAAGTGGATCCCATACTGCGGATAATTTCCCCGAGGGTTGCTTTGAGATTTTTCTTTAAAATGCCGTGTAATTGGAAGCCTTGGCGGGTTGTCACCCGTAAAGTGCCGTTACCGTAGCGATCGGACAAACTATCGAGGGTAAGATATAGTTGCGCGGGAATAAAACCCCCCGGACTGCGGGTACGCAACATCATTTGATAGTCTTTTTCTTGACCTTTGGCTCTATTGTCGCGATTATCCTGTTGATAGGAACCGTGAAACTTGAGAATCTGAACCGCCGCATCGGTAAAATGGGTTGTATCTTCGAGGAGTTCACTGGCCAAAGGTTCTCGTAGATAATTACTGCGTTCTTTGATACCTTCGACTTTAGAAACCTTGGCGGTAGGAGAAATAGGAGTTGTAACCATCGTCTAACAGCACGATAACCTGTGGATAGGTCTTAGGAATTTAGACAAGCTCGATCGATCCTAAGAAGTTTTACTAATATGATCTCTAGAGTTCGTTCCAGACTCTGAGGTTTACAGTAGCGATCGAGACATTAATTCTATCTTAACTTCTTACCGTCCCCCGCGAACGCCATCTACCGATCGACTTTTTATGACCAATTCTCCTAACATTAAAACGGTTATTAGTCAAGAACCCTACATTATTCTTAACAATCAGGGAGAAATTCTCCCTTCTATTAATCTGAGTCGTCCTAATTATAAATTGGGGCGGGATGGTCAACAGGTGGATTTAGTTGTTCCCCAACACTGGACGGTGGTGAGTCGAGTCCAAGCTTGTTTTCGTCGTCAGGGAGATGATTACTATATCTACGATGGAGACGGGACTAATCCTAGTTCCAATCAACTTTTTATCAATAATCGCGTGATTACTCCCAAAGATGGCTATCTTTTACAAAATGGGGATGAGATTAATATCGGTCAAGATGTCAAAAATTCGGTCAAGATTACCTATTATCATCCTAACCAACAGGTAAAAAGCCCACCTTTAGCTTTTAAATCGGTTTCCCTAAGCAATCGCAGTGTAGTTTTAGGACGAGATAAGGCTGCCACTGTGGTTTTAGACGCTCCGACAATTTCCCGACAACACGCGATTATCGACAGCGATAACCAAAATCGTTATATTCTCCACGACAAAAGCACCAATGGAGTCTTTATCGACGGACAAAAAGTATCGGGTAGTGCCATTTTAACTAATGGTTGTACAGTGAGAATCGGCCCCTATAGTTTTCGGTTGCAGGGAGATGACTTAGTTTTATTAGATACAGGGGATAATATCCGTCTGGATGCCGAAAATATCGTCAGGATGGTGCGGGATAAAAAGAAACGACCTTTAATAATTCTCAATCATATCTCCCTACCGATCGAACCGAGTCAATTAGTGGCAATTGTCGGGGGAAGTGGTGCGGGAAAATCGACTTTCTTAAAGACTTTATTAGGAATTGAACCCACCACCTCGGGAACTGTTTATCTGAATGGGGAAGAGCTGCGCCAGAATTTTAATATCTATCGCACCCACATCGGTTATGTTCCCCAATACGATATCGTTCACAGGGATTTAACCGTGGGAGAAGTGTTATATTATGCTTCTAAATTAAGGCTACCTCCCGATCTTAATTGCCAAGAAGTGATCGAGAAAACCCTGCAGCAGGTGGAATTGTTAGAAAGAAGAAATACTTTAGTCAGAGACTTAAGCGGTGGTCAATTAAAAAGGGTGAGTATTGCGGTAGAATTATTAGCTAATCCCAAATTATTCTTTTTAGATGAACCCACCTCGGGATTAGACCCCGGTTTAGATAAAAAGATGATGGAATTGCTGGCAAAATTGGCCAAAGAAGGCAGAACAATTCTCCTAGTCACCCATGCTACTAATAATATCAATCTCTGCGATCGATTAGTTTTTCTCGGTCAAGGGGGCAATTTATGTTATTTTGGTTCTCCGGGGGAGGCCTTAAATTTTTTCTCTTTACCTCAGGGGGATTTTGCCGATATTTATATTCATCTGGAAACTAGCGAAAAAGTTGAGCAAGAATGCCAACGTTTCCAACAATCCGACTACTACAAAAATAATATTGAAGCAAGAATCGGTAAAATATTTCAGCAAAATCATAGTAAACCGCAACAGGTTCAACAATCTTTTTGGCCACAACTACAGGTTTTATGTCAACGCTATAGCCAGTTAATTATCCGTGATCAATTTAGTTTAATTTTATACCTATTAACCGCCCCGATTGGAATTTTCTTAATGGCCATGGTTTTAGGGGACAAAAATCCTTTATTTTTGGGAGATAATCCCAGGTTTGAAGATGCTATCCAATCGGCACCTTTAGCCTTAAAAACTCTCTTTGTTTTTACCTGCGCGGAATTGTGGGTAGGTTTTGCCTGTTCCCTACAGGAAATTGTCAAAGAATCAGCAATTTATCAGCGAGAAAGATTAGTTAATCTGGGATTATTACCCTATTTATTCTCAAAAATTCTGGTTTTAGCAGCCTTAGCTTTTCTGCAAACAATTGTAATTACCTGCGTGATATTTTGGCGATTTACTGACCAACAACCGGAATTAATGACTTGGTTAATTGGCTTTTTTATTACCACATTTTTAACTATATTTGCGGCAATTAATCTCGGTTTATTAATTTCTGCTGGCGTTAGTAATATCACTCAAGCAAATAGCGCATTACCTTTAATTTTAATTCCTCAGATTATCTTTGCTGGGGTATTATTTAACTTAGAAGGTCTGGGAAAATATCTATCATGGTTGATGATTAGTCGCTGGTCGATTGGTGCCTACGGGGTATTAGTAGAGGTGGAAGCTATGATTGCAGAAGCGAAAGAACAAAATGACTTTAATATCCCTTTACCCTTTGAGGATACCAATCAAGTTTATCAATTATCTATCAATAATTTGTTATTGAATTGGGGAGTATTAATTCTTCATTCTCTTATTTATTTTCTCCTTACCTCTTGGTTGCAAAAAAGAAAAGATATTTTGTGATCTGAATGATAACTGATAACTGATAAGTAGGGTTTGCGGCAAAAAGCTTTTCGGTGGTGGCAGGGTGTGGGGTGTGGGGTGTGGGGTGTGGGGTTTTACCAGTTTTGAGGTGGTCAACTACCTAATTTTCAGGGAAAAAGTACCTGAATTTTCCCCCGATCCCCGCAATGGCCGGCACTTTTTGAGGGGAAAAAAGTCCAAAAGTCTTATCCAACAAGGTTTTTAGATTTATTCAGCAGACCCTAAGTAGGGAGGCACAATTATTTGTAGGATGGGTTAGCGGTAGCGTAAACTATACGGGCGTTGGGTTTCATGCTTCAACCGTTCGGCAAAAGCTCACGGCCGAAGCCCAACCTACGTTCATCTTATATTTAATTCCACCCACCTACTTAACTGATAACTGATAACTGATAACTGAAGGCTAACCCTACTTAATTTAACTTCAGAGCAAGAGCGATCGGACATTCCACTTTCGTTCCCCCTAAACCACAGTAACCGCCGGGATTTTTCGCTAAATATTGCTGATGATAACCTTCAGCATAATAAAATTCAGGTGCGTCGATAATTTCCGTGGTAATTTGACCATGGCCCGCTTTATTGAGAGCTTCTTGATAGATCGATCGGGATTTTTCCGCTAATTGCTTTTGCTGGGGACTATAGGTATAGATACCCGATCGATACTGAGTTCCCGTATCATTACCCTGACGCATTCCTTGGGTGGGATTATGACTTTCCCAGAAAACCTTTAACAGTTGTTCGTAGGAAATCACACTGGGATCATAAACCACTAAGACCACTTCATTATGCCCAGTCATGCCGGTACACACTTCCTGATAGGTGGGATTAGGGGTGATACCAGCCGCATAACCTACGGCCGTGGTGTAAACTCCTTCTAATTGCCAAAATTTCCGCTCTGCTCCCCAAAAACAGCCTAAACCAAATATTGCGGTTTCCATACCGGTGGGAAAGGGGGGCTGCAAAGGATGACCGTTAACGTAGTGGCCGCTAGGTACGGGCATTTTTTCCGATCGCCCGGGTAGTGCTTCCCTTGCTGTGGGCAAAGTTAATTTTTTTCCGAATCCGAATAGCACCATAATAAGAATTTGTCCAGAAAGTTTTACCTTACTTTACATTGTCGCTTAATTTTGGCGATTTCAGTGATCGGTGATCAGAACTGAGGCTGCAGCTCAATTTTTGTCAATCTACTGAGTTGGGATTTTGAAAGGGAAACTCTCGGCTAAAACTGGGCGTTATTTCCGATTTTATCACTCAATCCCAACCCCGGAGCGCATTAGTTTTTCGGTGGGATGCTTACAGGCAGTTGTTCATACACTTGTACCAGTTGAGGCGTTGCTGAATCAAGGTATGAATGCAAACTTTGCATCAGATGCAAAAGTTAGTTTGGCTCTAGGTTTTAAAAATACCAGAAAAGAAGATTCATATCTCAAATCAGCAACGCCCAAATTGTTTTGGATGTCAGGCTATCATCAGATGAAATTAGTGATGGGTGTAGATGCTAAAACTGGTTCTAAGTAGGGAGGCACAATTATTTGTAGGATGGGTTAGCGGTAGCGTAACATGAGCGGGCGTTGGGTTTCATGCTTCAACCCAACCTACGTTCATTTTATATTTAATTCCACCCACTCACTTATATTAATTGTATATTTGATTTTACAGCTTAGGCAAATTCCTCAAATATATGGGGATACTTTACTTAATAAACTGCGCTATGTTAACTTAATTTGATCCCAAGAGGGAAATTTAATCTCTCTAAGCGAACGCCTGTTATCGTTGGCTTGTATGTAAAGTTTTATGTACAAATTCAACATTTCTGCTACAGCTAATTCAGTATTTTTGCTTATTGATTTGGCGCAAGCGAATGATTAAGATATGGTGTATGAAGCGTTCAAGACTTTTACCACTATGCCTCTTACACCATCCGATTTACTATGGTCTCAAAACCTTTTCATCTCTGAAGACCTGAAAGATAACTTCCTATATGAAAATGTAAAAACTGCATTTTCATCAGTGTCAACGCCTAGCTTCAGAGCTCGCTTTAAAAATATAATCTTGCCAAGTGGTCCAAATACACCTTACACACCAATAGCGGGTAATACATCTGGCGGAATTAACAGCGTAGCCCCATATAATTTAGTAAACAACGATACAGTCATTAAAACTCTTGATTCTACAGAAAAAGGCTTACTTATCCACACAGCTTTGGATGTAGGAGGAACTCCAAATCTATGGGATAGTACAGATGTTGCTAATTATACTGCTGCAACGGTTTTTGCGGATGCGCTAGGAAATGCTAGTAGTGGCAACCTATCCCTAAGTCAATTCCTGGTAGAGGATACCTTTAAAGGTATACAGGCAAACATGGGCAGGTTCTCTCGTACCCCAAGTAATGGTGTCAATGGCAATGTTAAAATTACCTTGGTTTGGACAGGAACTCCTAGCATCACCGATACAGATGCTGACTTGGATCTGATTTTAAAAGTTGGTAGTACTTTTTACAATTTAACTGCAATATCAGCTGCTAATAAGCGTCAAATAAGTACCCCGGACCCCCTTGCTGTCCTTGCTGGTCCTCCGGGTGTGGATTTGATTACTGGTGCTGTTGAGTACATAGAACAAATTTTTCTTCCGGGTAATCATCCAATTTTGAAACCGGGGGGTATTCATGCTAATAGTTTTGAGGTTTATGTTAATGGTACAATGGGTTCAGTACCATTTGCTACAGGTCAAGATTTCTCGGTGTTTGTCACTTCTAAACCTGTAGTTGGTCAAGGTCACGGTTGGGGAGATGTGCATCTGTCAACTTTTGATGGCAAGCCCTATGATTTGCAAGCAGTTGGAACGTTCATTTATGTCGAGTCTCTGGTTGATGATTTTCAAGTGCAAACCGTTCAAAAACCTTGGTATACAGGTGCTCAAGTTTCTGTCAATACAGCGTTTGCGATCGGAATAGACGGACAAACTTTTGTTTATGATTCAGAGCTTGCCATTGGTCAAGAATTAAAAGTTAATGGAGTAACATATAATCTAAACAGTGGCGGCAGTGCATTGTTTGGTAACACGAGAATCCAGCGTTCAGGTAATCAGTACACCTTCACCTATGCTGGACTAGACGGGAATTTCTCCACAGCCGATGATAACGATGTCGTCATCGCCTCGGACTATGGAAGCTACATTAATGTTTTTGTCAATCCATCTGATGATCGCGCTGGCTCGCTACAAGGGCTTTTAGGTAATGGCGATGGTGATAGCAGTAATGATTTCGCTCTGCGTGATGGCACGAACTTAGGTCCTAATCCCTCTGTCGCAACGATACATACAACGTTTGCCGACAGTTGGCGAGTTGGCAAGGGCGAATCCCTGTTTGGTGATTACACAATATTGGCTCAATCTAAATCATTATCTACCAGCATCGTTCCTGTTCCCGATCCCGAGCCTATCCCTTTTCCCAAGGAGTTTATTTCCTTAGAAACTCTAGCGAAACAAAATGCCAACGCAGTCGCAGACGCTTTCAAAACAGCACGAGAATTTGGTATTGCGGAAGGTGCGTTTTTAAATGGTGCGGTTTTCGATTTTCTGGTAACGAAGGATAAAACCTTCTTGTTAGGAGCAAAGGACACAGCGGACTTAGCACTTAAAAATGGAGAAATTCAAATTCCACTTGGAAGCATCGAAGGCAGTAAATGGAACGATGTTAATGCTAATGGTATCTGGGAGGCAGATGAAAAAGCCCTAGCCGGTTGGACAATTTACATTGATAGTGTTGCCAATGGAACACTAGATCCTTGGGAACTTTCCACAGTTACTGATGCTAACGGCAAATACAGCTTTACTAACTTAGGACCGGGAGAATATGCCATCCGAGAAGTGAATCAAACAGGCTGGCTCCAAACCTCCCCTAGCACTCCCTACGCTTTGATCTTGAAAGTAGGCGAAAAATTGACTGATGTTAATTTTGGCAACTACTTTCAGTTACCCAAGATTAATCTTAGTCCCAGCAATCAGACTGTTGTTGAAGGTTTGACCACTCCTCAAAACGCCTCCTACACCGCCACTCTTTCCCAAGCAAGCAGCCAAACCATCAGCGTTAACTATGCTACTGCTAACGGTACAGCAACCGCGGGAGCGGATTACACCGCCACCACTGGAACTCTAACCTTTGCCCCTGGTGTTACTACTCAAGTCATCAACATTCCCATTCTCAATGATTCCCTTAATGAGGCAGATGAGACCTTTACTTTAGCTTTGTCTTCTCCTACTAATGCTGTTCTTGGTGCGGTGACGATAGCTACCACGACTATAACCGATACTATCACGGCCGCTGTCACCACGACTTTAGCGGCAAACGTGGAAAATTTGACACTGACGGGAGCAGCCGCCATTAACGGTACTGGTAACGCAGGTAATAACGTGATCACGGGCAACACGGCCAATAACCTTCTCAACGGTGGTGGGGGCAATGATACCCTTAATGGTGGTGCCGGACTCGATACCTTGACGGGGGGAGCAGGAAACGATGTCTTCCTCTTCCAATTTTCCCAATCTACTGTCGCTAACCCTGACCGGATCACTGATTTTGCGATCAACTCCGACAAAATTGATTTGCTCAGTGCCGCGGGAGGTGTGCTGCCTGCCCCCGCTGCCTTTAGTCGTGCTGCCAATTCTGCGGCTACCACTTTAACCAATGTCGTGAATGCTGTTTTTACCGATGCCAATGGTGCCTTAGCCGGAAACCAAGCACTTGGTATTAATGGCGCGGCCCTGGTCCAAGTAACCACTGCTGGGATAGCCGGAAACTATATTATTGTCAATGATAATGTTGCTGGTTTCCAAAGTGCCAATGACTTACTGGTTAACGTTACAGGCATTACCGGCACATTACCCACTGGCAATATCCCTGTTTCCAACTTCTTTGTTTAGTGGATTCCTGATCGGGTGACAAGAATATTCTCAAGCCGGCGTGTTAGGGGTCGGGAATGGAGTCGCCTCCATCCCCCCCCTTCAGAATCGTGCATGAGACTTTCACCTCACACGGCTCCTAGTTTGATTGTTAGGGATACAGCTTGTCTTAGGCACTTGGTTGACATACTCCCACCGTCAAGCTACGCTGTGACGGGGAATTCTTGACCTATCACTATCGGAAATTCCTTGTTCAACGAGACAGCTTAGATTCTCAATGTCTCCACTGAAAACCCAGAGGCCGGACTCTCCCCCCCCCTTGCCCCCCCGACCCCCCCGATGTCGGGGGGGGCAGGGGGGGTGGGAGATGCGAGTAGGATGCCTGCCACGAATAAAGAAAAATGCTATCAGCCAATTACTTTGAGAGTTAAGCAGTAAGCGTTGGGGTTGTTGGGTTTCGCTTTTTCAATCGAATTATAGCACTTTTCACGTTAGTGAGGTGTCGACAAGTTTTGCAAACAAAGGGTTTAAGCTCCTTGCCCATACCTCATTCTGATGAAAACTGCTATAGATGTAATTGGGCTAACCTACTTCCCAATTGTGTTAGCATCAGAGATAAGTATAAAACAGCCGAACGATTAAAGCGGGACTATTGGCTCTATATGGTGTTTAACTGTGGGACAATGTCGGAAGTTTATGTCATTCGAGATGCGGTTACGCTAGGACGGCAACCTGTTACAAGCATTGAACATTATCAGCTTGGACTAGAGGCAATTCTCCAGCAGGATGAACGGGAATGAAGATCAGCAAAATTCAGATTAAAAATTTTAAGTCTTTTCAAGATGTTACCGTAGATTTAGAGCCTGATTTTAATGTCTTTACTGGGGTTAATAATTCAGGAAAAACCAATTTGCTAGAGGCGATCGCCCTTTGGCATGAGTGTTTTAACTTCTTGTTATACCAAGCAATTCGTGCTAAACCTGAACGTTATCGAGCGGGGCATTATGTTTTTAAAGATACTCAGTATTTACTTTACACAGATATAAAAACGGTTCGTAGTTCTAATATTGATGACTTATTTTATCAGTGCGATAAAAGTCAAAAAATTGAATTAATTTTTATCTTTCAAGATATATCTTCTGAGCAAAGAGCAAACCCATTATTAAAGATTGGTTTTTCAATTACAAATTCCCATGGCAACAGCTACAAGCTAGAATTTTTAAATCGTCAAGATTTTGATTTTTTTCAGTTTAACCAACTATTTCATAATTTTCCTAAAGTAATTGGCTGTTCTTTTGCTTCTCCTGTTGCTACGATTAGAGCGGATGAGAGGTTTTTAACTACTCCGCAGGTACTAGAAGCAATTCAAAAGCGAGAATCGGTTGAAGTCATTCGTAATCGTCTATACACTCTTCATAGTGATCAAGCAGCTCCTCAATTGTATGAGAGATTTAAGCGCGATTTGTCGTATATTCTCTTTGATAGCCCTAGTGCAGAGGTTAGCTTTTTTACTTCTAGTGATTTTCGGGATGATGTCAAAGTTATTATTAATTACAAAATTGATAATCGTGATATAGAAAAAGATATTTCTTTACTGGGAAGTGGGACAATACAGATTATTGTAATTTTATTAAATTTATATTCTTTTGGGCAAAGAAATGATCTCAATTTAATTCTTTTTGATGAGCCTGATAGTCATATTCATCGTGACATACAGAGTCGGCTAATCAATACACTGCTTAGATTCTCTGAGACAACACAAATTTTTTTAACAACTCATAATGAAAGTTTAATTCGACAGGTTTCTTTACATCAATTATTTCATCTGGAAAATAGACCTCAATATAATTATAATGCTTTATCTCGACAAGAACTTTTCGTAGAGCCACGCTTTAAAGGAATTTATCCCTCTGCGCTAAATCCTATTATTAGTTCTTTAGGGAATAGCAATGGTTTAGATTTTATTAATGCCGTTGAAGCGGATAAAATCATTTTTGTCGAAGGTCAGGATGATGCAAAAGCAATTTATACGTTATTACAAAAGAATACTATTGGTATAAATACAAAAAAATATTCTTTCTGGGTGATGGGTGGAGTCTCTCAAATTTTTAAGGATTTACCTAGTTACAAAAAGATATTTCAGTTAATTAGAAATCAGCAAAATTTATGGCAAAAATCCGTGTTAATTTTTGATAGAGATTTCTTAAATGACGAACATAAAAATCTAATTATAAATAATTTAAATAATCGGTTTGATTTGCCAACTTATATCCCAAGTTCATATACGTTTGAATCTATTTTATTTACAGATTTTTATAAATTGGGTAGGTTACTTTTTCTGTGGTTAAGTCGCCAGCAAAATTCGATTTCAGTGGATGCCGTAAGTCTTGCTCAAGGTCTTAAACAAGCCTATCTGAACTATATGAATCCCAAATTACAGCAATTACTCAATGATGATAAGGCATTTGAACAAATCATCTATCAATGCCGCTCTATTCGGGATAAGCTTAAGAGTGATGATATGTTGGGTACAAATGATAGGTCAATTCCAGAAAATGATGTTCAGTTATCAACTGCTTATCGCAACTATTTCAATCAAATTTTGAATACACGGGATTTTTACAAGTATGCCAAAAAAGATGACGTTCAAGCAATTATCAATCAGGTGATCAGCCCTCATAATATAGCGTTTAATATTGAGCAGGATTTTATTGCTTTATTAGAATGCGTTGATCGCTCAACTTGGTTTGAGGAGTGGGATTTTTTAACGAGATTGTAGAATTTTAACCATGATGACCTACCCTAAACGACTGATCGAAGTTGACCTACCCATTAAGCGAATTTCTGCCCATGCGCGGCGGTAAAAATCGATTCGTCATGGGCATATTTCTACGCTTCATAGCGCAGCTTGACGGTGGGAGTATGTCAATGAATTTGCCAAGCAAACTGATTACTGATTACTGTTCACTGAAAAAGAGCCGCCGCTGCCTTCGTTAAAATTAACCAAAGTGAGGCATAAGAGTCAAAACTCCCAAGTCTAAATCTTTACTATTGATCGATTTTGCCTCATAGAGAGCTAACATATCGTTTAATTGGGGATTACCGCAGGAGGAACCCGTTACGCCCATGGCAATAATCAAACCACAATAACCCTCGGTATTTTTGATGCGTTTTTGCCAATTGCGGCGTGCATTACGGTGGTCGGGATCATCCTGCTCGAATTCCCCAAATAGATAGAGATCACCGTTAGCCATTTTCAGAATCCCGAGATCATAACGGGTATCTTCAAGGGGATCTTCGCCGGGGTTAAAACCAATGGCCGCCAAACCGCCAGCTTGTTCGATTTTTTCGATAATTTCCTTGGCTTTCGGTCGGGAGGTCTGGATCATGACCACGGGGAAACCCTCCCCTTTTGTGGGTACGGATTGGGGTTGATAATGGATTTTCGGACGACTGCGAATTTTATCTAATAATTGCCAGGGAACCATTCCCAGACTCAGATGTGCATTATCGGGGACTAGATTTTCCTTGAGTACGGATTCTTCCTCATCATCCTCATCATCGTCGTCCTCCTCCTCTAAGAGTTGCATAAATTCCGCACATAGATCGGGCATCGTGGCTACCGTCACGGCCACGGTTTCCCCTTTTGCTTGTTCGGGATCGAGGGGAATGCGAAAACGACGCTGTAATTCTCCGATCGGTTCTTCGGATAAAGCGGATTGATTGCCTTTAAAAAAGCGCAACAGAGCTATTAAAGCTAAATACACCGTGATTGCTTCTTCTTCATCCAAATAGGGGCGAATACCTTCATAGGGATGCACGCTGCCGAAAACTGGATGAATCTGGGAAGGGGGAGCCGAGGCCAGATCGTAGTCATCCTCATCATCGTCCTCATCATCATCGGCCAATTCGTAGCTTAAAAACCAGCAATCTTGGGAAAGAAAGGCTTTTTCTAATCTTTCCATCGATTTTTCTTCCAAAGCGGCCTGCCGGAATTGTTTGAGAGATGCTAGGGAACGATAGAGAATGACTCCGTATTCCCGACCGAGCATTCCCATGACACAGGCGTAAAGATGCGGGAAATCGGGGCGATCGAGCTTAATTTCCAAAATATCGTAATCAGCTAAACAGGACCAGGGTTCAGCTTTCCAAATTTCGTGAGCGGTTTTTACTAAAGCGGACTGCCAAGCGGCGGGAATTGCCGGGGGGCGGTTATTTTGGAATTCGTCGAATCCACGAAAGAGATCATCGATCAGGGGCAAACTGGGGACATAATCGATGGTGATATCGAGATCTTGTAGTACCCCGCGCAGAAAAAACTGTGTTTCTCGATCGCGGACGATAATTTTTTTCGGTCTAGCTGGCCGGGCGGGACTTTGCGGCGTTTCGATGGCGCGGATTAAGGTTCTCACCATGGCCTCGGGCCCGGTTTCGGGGGAAACTACTTCCATAGCGCGTACACAGCCCTCGCTACCATCCACCCAGATCACGCACTCGCCGCCGCTTTCTTGATTTGGTTCTAGGGTGGCCCGGGGCATTCTCTCGGATAAGGATAAAGCACGACGATCTCCTTCCCAAACACTGGGAATTTGTGGAATTTTTTTGAGGCGGCTTTGGGTTGTCCGGGGCAGAAGATTCATCGGGAAATTTAGGGGTAGCTGTGTTAGGATTTTAACCTTTTCTTTTCAAGGATTCCATAGAATCATTCTATCGATTTAGTCCATAACTTGATAAATAAACCGGAAACCTGACCAAGTTCCCAGATCAAAGGCGTATTCATCAATTACACTGCCAGAATTATCCATTTTTAGACCTAAATCTAATTTTAGATCGCTCCAGAAAGCTCTGGCTATTTCTAGGGGGTTAGTCAGGGTGAGCAGTTGGGTTGCTTCTCCCTTGAGGCTTTGAGTGGCATTGAGAAGGGTCAAGGTGTTCGGGAAAGGATGGCGACTGAGGATCAGTATATTCTCTCTGATGCCCTTGGGTTGACTAATTTTCCAATGCCCTTGGCGGTCATTGGGGATGGTGGCCTTGGTTTTGGCCGCCACGACAAAGGGGGCCAATGGGCTGGAATTGCTGAAATTATCGGGGGTTTCTGAACAGGAACAGTATAAAAGCGGTTGGCGATCGCTGTTGAGGACAAGGATCATTGCGTAGAGGGGTTGTTCTTCTTGATTCTCGATTTGATAGCGAATTTCCGTCCCGACGGGCAGAATTAAGTCATTTTTGGTGGTATTAGTCCCCCTGCTACCCGCAATTTTTTGGGTTTGGAGCGTCGAGATATAGGTTTGATCGAGGCTTTCTAGGGTGACAATGACGGCTAAACCAGAGGATTCTTGATTGATCAACAAGTGCCACAATTTGCAGGCCAGCAGGGTTTCTAGTTGCGGTTGCAGTCGTTTGATCCCCGATTTAATGGCTTCGTTGGCCGCCCCTAAACTACCGATAATTAGGGAGCCATTGGCAGATAATAACTGATAATTGCCAGTTTCTTCGCCACCAACTCGACTTAAGAGACAATCTACCGTTTGTTCACCAATGTTAACCACGGCGGCCACATCGGGCAAACTGGCAAAGGTACTGGTGGCATCTACCCGTTCAATTCGGGTTAAGTTACTATCCAAACCGACGATTAAGCCGATTTGACTCGGAAAAACCCGCAATTTTTCCTGTAGAATCTGTCCTATTTCTAGGGAAGCAGCCGGGGATAATAATTGCGCTTTGGCTTTTAAACCCTGACGGGAGAGAATTTGTAGGCTGATTTCCTCCCCGGTCGCCTCAATAAAGCTCAAACAGGAGTTAATTCCGTAATTTTCTAGGATTTCTAAGGGCAGGCCGACCAGATTGACTTCTAGGGTGCGCTCATCAATAAGATTTGTAACAATTGCTGCGCCCCCCCTTGACGTTTCTGACGTTGTATGATAGGTTGCCGCAGAATTATTTTTTTGATTACTGGTTAGGATTGCCGGCTGCTGTTGTTCACTGCTGTGACTAGCGACAAGATTACGGAGATGGGGAAAAGCGATCGCAATTGTCGGACTGGGGCAAGCTTGCCAGAGATACTGGGTGAGATCATAGGTGAATAAGCCAGCATTGGGGCTATTACCGCTCAATTCCAGGGCGATTTGCTCTGGTTTAGCGGCAGCGAGAATAACGCCGTTACTAGGCTTATTTTTGAGGTTAAAACGGGTTTTAATATCGGCAGCGAAAGTTAATTCGGCGGGGTTAAGCTCCGCAAGGGTTCTAGAATAGGAACGAACGCGGAGATTACCGAGATAGGGCTGAGGTTGGGGGAGATGACTACTATCAAAAACCAAGCTAAACTTATCTGTAGCTAGACAGCGAGCCATCAGCAGGATATTTTCCTTAAGTAAAGCATTTTCTGCCCCATCAGCAGCAATAAAAACCTCTTTTCGGGCCCCAACACTGCCATAACCGCTAAAGTGAAAAATTACCACATCCCCCAACCTGGCTTGGGCGATCAGGTGTTCTAAAAAAGCCGATTCGATCGCTTCTCGACTGGCTTGTTGTCCCGTTAAAGTCACTATATCAGCATCCTGAAAGCCAAAACGATAACGGAGAAGGTCTTTTTGTAACTCCACATCGGTAAGACAACCAGGCAGCGGCGGAATATTCGCCCCATACTGGTCAATACCGACTAAAAGAGCCAATTTTCGGGGATTAGGGGCGGCGAGAGCGGCCAAATGACGGTTAAGGGTCCCTTGACTAATCGCCAAAGTCAGCAACCCCCAACCTGTCTGCTGGATCAATTCTCGCCTAGTTATGTTCATGACCCTCGCATAGCCCGGATTAATTCGGCAGCCACTTCCGGACGGGAAAATTCTGGAGGTGGTAATTCTCCTTTACGCAGCAGTTCCCGGACTTTCGTTCCCGAAAGGTGGATTCTTTCTTCCGGTAAACTGGGGCTAGTTTTGGTGGTTGCCATACCCGAAGTGCGGGTGCAGTAGAAAGCGTGTTCAAACTTCATCGGCACGATTCCCAATTCCCCCGGCTCGAACTCATCAAAGATATACTGGGCATCGTAGGTTCCGTAGTAGTCGCCGACTCCGGCATGGTCACGACCGACGATAAAATGGGTACAACCGTAGTTTTTACGGATAATAGCGTGGAAAATTGCTTCCCGGGGGCCAGCATAACGCATAGCTGAGGGGTTGATAGCCAGAATAACGCGATCTTGGGGGAAGTATTTATCCATCATGATTTCATAGCAACGCATCCGCACATCGGCCGGCACATCATCGCTTTTGGTAGCACCGACAAGGGGATGCAAGAATAAACCATCTACCACTTCTAGGGCGCATTTTTGAATGTATTCGTGGGCCCGGTGGATGGGGTTACGGGTTTGGAAACCGACAATGGTTTTCCAAGCTTTTTCGTGGAACATCTGGCGCGATTGCAGAGGATCGATCTGATATTTGGGAAACTGAGGATGAGGATCGCGCTGAAGTAACCAAATTGGACCTGCGAGGTTAATTTCTCCCTGTTCGTAGAGGACTTTTACCCCAGGGTGTTTCTGGTCGTCGGTACGATAGACGTTAACTGCTTCGTGGGCCTTATTATAACGGTATTTTTGGGTTAGTTCCAGGACTCCGACAAAGTTGCCCTCGCTGTCATCTAAACGAATCCAGTTGCCTTCTTTAAGGGGATCCGCCACTGCTTCGCTAACGGAAAGAGTCACGGGAATTGCCCAGGGTAAACCATTGATTAGACGCATATCATCGACGACTTTTTCGTAGTCGTCCTGTTCCATAAAGCCTTTGAGGGGACTGAAACCACCAATAGCAATCATAACTAAATCCGAGAGCGATCGTTCATCTAGGGAAACTCGCGGTAGTTTTTCAGCTAGGGCCAGAAATTCGGCTTTTTCGGCAGCGGTAGCAATACGATTAATTAATTGCCCACCGTGGGGCGCGATTCCTTCGGTCAGTACAGTCATAAAAATTTCTTTACATTGTCACGGTTGATCCTATCAGAAGTTGGTTAACCCTTAATCAAGGGGTTGGGTCTGGCGATGATTTTCCAGTTGGAACAGTTTACAATAAGATTTGTAAAAATTTATAAATAATTATGAGCGAAAAAGTTGTCCTGATTGTCGGTGCTACGGGGGGTATCGGTGCCACTTTAGCGCATAAACTAGCTGTTAATGGTCATAAACTCGTATTAGTGGCCAGAAATGCCGATAATTTATCTAATTTAGCTGGTGAGTTGTCTTGTCCCTCGTTAATTGTGCCGACGGATATCACCAATCCCACTCAGGTGGAAACTTTGATGGCAAAAATTGTCTCCCATTACGGCCGGTTGGATGTGTTGGTTAATGCGGCTGGAGCCGGTGTGATGAAACAATATAATAAAATCACGCCGGAAGATTTAGATAAAATGCTCGACCTCAATCTGAAGGGGAGTTTTTATACCTGTCAGGCTGCGGCTAATGTGATGAAGGAAAATAAGGCCGGTCATATCTGTAATGTGGTGGGAATTTTGGGTAAGCATTCTATGGCTATGGCTGCCGCTTATTGTGCTTCTAAGTACGGGGTGGTGGGTTTTAGTAAATGTTTGGCCGATGAGTTAAAACGCTATGGTATTAAAATGACTTTATTCTATTTTGGTGGTGTCGATACTCCTTTTTGGGATCAGGTGAGCTTAAAAGTTGATCGCACTAAAATGTTAACCGCTCAAACCGCCGCCGATGCTATCTATTTTGCCATGAATGCTGAACCCCAAGCCGTCCCCATGGAAATTAATATTCAACCCGATAGTCATCTCTTTTTTTAATCGTCAGGAGTCAGGAGTCAGGAGTTGAGAGTTGGGGTTTTAGGGTTTTAGGGTGTTGGGGTTTTACTTGAAATTCCCCTATCTCCCCACTCCCCCACTCCCCCATTCCCCACTTCATAATTCATAATTCCCACTCCCCATTTCCCCATTTCCCCATTTCCCCATTTCCCCATTTCCCCATTTCCCCATTTCCCCATTCCCCATTTCCCCATTTCCCCATTTCCCCACTCCCCACTTACTAACACTCAACCACTTTTTTGACTTTATCTATGTTTGTTGATCATATTCATTTTTATGTAGAATCGGCCAAAAAATGGCGAGACTGGTTGGTGCGGGTGATGGATTTTCAGGCGATCGCAAGTTTAGTTAATCTCCACACGCACACGGAAATAGTTGGCAATGGCATCCAAAAAGATAAAACTAAACAGATTATTTTTATCTTATCTTCTCCTTTAAATTCTCTCAGTCCCGTGGCGGAATTTTTAGGTAAATATCCTGAAGGGGTGGCGGATGTAGCTTTTCAAGTGGAGGATTTGGACGCTTTAGCTAGGAGAATTAAACAGGATATTTTTATTCAGGAAACTGCTTTTTCTAGGGGGAAGATAAAAAGCTGTCAAATCTCTAGCATTGCTAATCTCAAACATACGTTAATTGAAAGACAGGGAATCACGCCAATTTTAGCCGATCCTGATCTGATTGAGTATGATAGCAAGGAACAATATAATCAGGATATTTTGGCAATTGATCATTTAGTTTTAAATGTTTTTCAGGGGAATTTAGAGTTAACAGCCAATTGGTATGAGGAAAATTTAGGCTTTAAAAAAAGGCAAACTTTTACTATTAAAACGGAGCGTTCTGGTCTTTATTCGCAGGTACTTGTTCACCCCGAAACCGAATTAAAGTTACCAATTAATGAGCCAGATAGTAACAGTTCTCAAATTCAAGAATTTTTGGATATTAATCAAAAATCTGGCATTCAACACATTGCTTTAAAAACAGAAAATATTGTAAACTTAACTCAAAAATTACGAGATAGGCAGGTAGAATTTTTATCAGTTCCCGACAGTTATTATCAACAAATTAGCTATCAAAAAAAAGATTTTAATATTGCTGATTGGGAATGGTTAGAAATTAAAAAACAGGAAATTCTCATTGATTTTGAACAAAATAGTCATTCCCTCCCAGAAAAGCCGACTTTACTGCAAATTTTCACTAAACCAATTTTTTCCCAGCCGACTTTCTTTTTTGAATTAATCGAGCGACGTCATGCCGCTAGAGGTTTTGGAGAAGGCAACTTCCAGACCCTATTTGAAGCGATCGAACGGGAACAAATACAGCGAGGAACTTTAGATTAAAGTCAGAAAAGCGAGCATTTATCCCGTCAGACTAAGTAGGTAGGTGTTAAAAGTTTTCAGATCCCCCCGCCTATCGGCACCCCCCTTATCAAGGGTAGATACCCCCGCCTATCGGCACCCCCCTTATCAAGGGGGGCAGGGGGGATCGAACCTAAAATCCATTTTAAATTTAATTATAACCAGCTACTTATCAACGATGACGTAATTCAATCACATCTTTTTTGATCGTGACATCATAGGAACCAAAAAAGGTTTGTCCCAAGAGTCCTAATCCTTCCATTTGGGGAGAAATACCAACAATCTGATTAGATAAAGCCACCTCGCCAACTTTAACAGAATTAATGCGACCAAGATAAACAGTAACGACACCGCCGGCGGTATGAGCGACTACTTCCTTTTCCCGTTTGACTTTCATCGCTTTCGCCATGGCATCGGTGAGGACGATGCCACTAGCACCTGTATCAAAAAGCATTTCATAATAGTGACGGTTATTAAAAACCACCATCACCGTGGGAATGCCGTTAACCCGGCGTTGAATCGGTAACTGATAAACTTGCGGGGAATTTTTCCTATTTCTAGATGAACCGCCACAGAGACGGCTAAGATCTATCTGTTGTCCATCTGCTCTTTGGAGAAAGCATTCCGATTGAGCGAGAGTCGTAGGGGTGAAGGGAAATAACAGCAGGGTGCTGGACAATGCGATCGCAGAAAGAGACTTATTCATGGGTTCAACATCGAGAAGACCGACTCGGAAAAGAACGATTCTAGTTCTATAATTCCCCAAAAATGCGGGAAAATAACAGGAGTTTAACCCGGAGGCCAAGCCATTATGCGATCGCCTAAGAGATGGACATGAAGATGATCGACGGTTTGACCCCCATGTTCCCCATTATTGATCACTACTCGATAACCTTGACTTAATTTAGCCTCGGCGGCCACCTTTTTAACAGTTAGTAACAAATGTCCCAATAAATCTCGATCGCTTTCGCTGGCTTCCTCTAGTTTCGGAATCGGTTTTTTGGGGATAATGAGGATATGGGTGGGTGCTTGGGGATTAACATCTCGAAAAGCGAGAACCAGATCATCTTCATAGACGATCGAGGCTGGAATTTCTTTCCGGATAATTTTGCTAAAAATAGTCTCACTCATAGACAGATTACTTTTTTTTTCAACTATACCATTAAGCTCTCAGCTTTTCTGGCTAGGTTATACCGAGAAATAGGCTGATTTTCAGGTTAAATTCCCAAATAAAAGCATTTTTATGCGGAAAACTAGCCGAACATCCTGTTTCATTTTCCTAAGAACTCACTTTATTTTTACTTGAGCCAAAATGTTAGCAAGGGTTTGGAGTGCGGCAATTATCGGCATCGATGCCATTAAAATCGGGGTAGAGGTGGATGTATCGGGGGGATTACCCGGAATTGCCGTGGTGGGTTTACCCGATACCGCCGTGCAGGAGTCGAAAGAAAGGGTAAAAGCTTCCCTAAAAAATGCCGGATTTGCCTTTCCCATCCGCAAAATTGTCATCAATTTAAGTCCCGCCGATATCCGCAAAGAGGGGCCAATTTATGATTTACCGATTAGTATCGGCATTTTAGGGGCTTCCGAACAGGTAGAAGCCGATTTATTGGGGGATTTTCTCTTTTTAGGCGAATTATCCCTCGATGGTAGTTTGCGTCCCGTGGCGGGGGTTTTACCCATTGCTGCCGCCGCCGAAAAAATGGGGATTAAGGGTTTAGTGGTTCCCGCCGATAATGCCAAAGAAGCGGCCGTGGTCAAAGGCGTACAAGTGTATGGGTTTCGTCATCTATCGGAAGTGGTAAATTTCTTAAATGAACCCGATCGCTATTCACCGATGACTTTTAACGCTGCCGAGGAATTTGGGCGATCGCGGGTAAATCTCCCCGATCTCAAGGATGTCAAAGGTCAAGCAATTGGCCGTCGGGCCCTGGAAATTGCCGCAGCTGGAGGTCATAACCTAATTTTTGTCGGGCCACCGGGCAGCGGTAAAACCATGTTAGCGCGACGTTTACCCGGTATTCTGCCCCAGCTGACCTTTGCCGAATCCCTAGAAGTCTCCCAGATTCATTCCGTCGCCGGATTACTGAAGGATCGAGGTTCTCTGGTGCGCGAGCGTCCTTTTCGCAGTCCCCATCACTCCGCTTCTGGGGCAGCGCTGGTGGGAGGTGGCACTTATCCCCGACCAGGGGAAATCTCCCTTTCTCACCGTGGTATTTTATTTTTGGACGAATTAACGGAATTTAAGCGCAGTGTCTTGGAATATCTCCGACAACCCCTAGAGGATGGTTATGTGAGCATTTCTCGCACTCGTCTTTCTGTCGCTTTTCCGGCCCGTTTTACCCTGGTGGCGAGTACCAATCCCTGTCCCTGTGGTTATTACGGCGATTCGGTGCAACCCTGCAGCTGTTCACCGCGACAACGGGAACAATATTGGGCGAAATTATCGGGGCCGCTTTTAGACCGTATTGACCTACAAGTGACGGTAAATCGCCTGAAACCGGAAGAAATGACCCAAGAGAGTCGGGGAGAAGCTTCTGATCAGGTGCGGCAACGGGTAGAAGGGGCCCGACAAAAGGCCAGCGATCGCTTTCAGAATAGCGGGATTCGCTCTAATGCGGAGATGAATTCCGAGCATTTGCGGCGTTTTTGCGCTCTTGATCAGAGCAGTCGCCATATTTTAGAAGGGGCAATCCGAAAATTGGGTTTATCGGCCCGAGCAATGGATCGCATTCTCAAAGTTGCCCGCACCATTGCCGATTTAGGAGATAGTGAAATGCTGAAAAGTTCCCACGTTGCCGAAGCAATTCAGTATCGCACCCTCGATCGTTTAAGTTAGGGTTTGCGGCAAAAAGTTTGTTGCTGGGGTTAGGAGTCGGTCGTCAGGATTCAGGAGGCAGGAGTTGAGAGTTGGGGTTTTAGGGAGTTGGGGTTTTAGGGTTTTGGGGTATTAGTTGAAATTCTCCTATCTCCCCACTCCCCCACTCCCCCATTTCCCAATTCATAATTCCCCCATTTCCCCATTTCCCCATTTCCCCATCACCCTACACCCCACACCCTCTTTCAAGTCAGGAGTCAGGAATCGGGCGATTCTAAGCGTTTTTGCCATTCTCGATCGATTTTATCGGAGCGATCGATCTCTTGTTCGAGATAGTCTTGATCGGTAGAATAACTAATATCAGCATCTGTAATCACTTTTTGGTCAGCAAATTTACGAGAGTAGGCCAGTTTTTGCTCTAATTCAGGATTATTTTGGGCTAATAGATCTGCTCTTTTTTCTCGCTGTTGATTGCGTTGATTAACCCGCTCATTTCTCCACTGTAAAAAGAAATAACGACCGAGGGGAATCCCCAAAAAAGCACCAGCATAACTGAGGAGAAACCCGTAGATTCCTGTGACTATCGACCCCAGAGAACCGCTCAAATCAACACTATCACTGTTGAGCAAAGATCCTAAAACTAAAGCGAGGATAAAGTTAACCACCCCTAAACCTAAAGCTAGGATAATTTGACCGCTATCTGCTTCGCTAAACTTCCAGCGTTTTTCCTTTAGATAGGGGGAAACTGTTTGTAATTTTCTCTTTTTGGTTGTCACCTGTAGATCGGGAAAATAATAGATAATATCGCCTCGATCGGACACTTGCGGCAATCCATTAAAGCGGGTTAAAACTGGGAGTATATAATCTTCTGTCTCCTCGTGACTGGGGGTAATACTATCGAGATAGGGGGCAATTTGTGGAGCAATAATCGAACCACGATTATTTTGAATTACTTTCCCGATAGTTTGCCAGCGTCTCTCCTCTAAATTAAAATTAGGATCGCCATCGCCAAAAAGAAAAGAAAAAACTGCCTCGAGAAAATTCATCTTACTAGGGGGTTTTTCTGCCTTAACTTCCCTATCCCTTCTTTCGTAGTAGTTATTACCAAAATCGGGATAAAAAATCCAGAAAAAGTCCGTGGGAAAGAAGTTAATATTAATGTTGTTATTTCCAGAATTGTTATCCGAGTCACTATCTTTGAACATTAAGCCGATCAGGATCGCCAGAATAGCCAGCAACAGGATTAAAATCGAAATAATTAAAACAATGCCAAAGGAAATGCGAATAACATAAAAAACTACTTTCCAGATTTTACTCCCGAAAGCTTTTAACTGCAATTGCCAATATTTATTCAGGAGAATCGAGCGAAAATTTTCAGGGAAAAGATAGATAATCTCCCCCGTATCTGCTACCTGTAAATGTCCCCCCGCTTCCGCAGCTAAAGCTAATAATCCCTGTTGTGCAGCGTTAATCTCTAAACCCGATTTTGCCGCCACATCACCCACCGTAACCCGATAGCCTAATTTTTCGATCGATTGTAATAGAGACTCTTGGGGATTCATAGAAAATACTGTTCCTCTCGATTATCCTATTTTCTAGTGTAGTTTTGATTTTGTCTTTTTGGCAGCGGCTATCTGGATTGATGGGTGCGGCATTTTCGACTCGATCGAGAAAATATCGTTATAATTGTTCCAATAGTCGCAAAAAGCAGGGCTAAACTGTATAAATAGTTACTTTATAAGCAATTATCAGAGGTGAGCATGAATGCGTCGGAACAGGCAAAAGGATTAGAATTAACGGCGAAGATCGCCACACTCGTCAACCTGTTTAAACAACAATTCCCCGATGCAAAGGCAGATCTGAAACCTTGGCGCAATGATCCCCACACAAGGGAGTTAACGGATCCTGACTCGATCGATATCGCTTTCCATTTTCCCGGTTGGAGTCCCAGAATTCAAGGGCGCAGTATTCTGGTACAAATTCGTTTTCATCTCGATAGCGAAGATCAGCATCAGCGTTTGATTGGCTTAGAAATGCAGGCTTTTAACCATCAAGGAACCGCTTGGCGACTATCTACGGTGGAAAATTGGCAATTAGTCGGTAATTATCAACCTTCTCCTAAGGTGGCTGATAAGTTAAAATATTTCAGCCGGCAGGTGTTTGAAGTTTTTAAAAATGAGCATCTATAGCTGATTTATCAATAATTTTATCTACAATTTTTCTAAGGCTTTTCTCTCTTTTTCAGTCACTTCTCGCCATTGACCGGGTTGTAATCCTGTTAAGCATAATTTATTGTTTTTGTCAATAGTAATGGCTGTTCTAATTAATCTTAAAGTGGGATAACCAACGGCTGCCGTCATCCGTCTTACCTGACGATTTCTTCCCTCAGTTAAGGTAATTTCTAACCAAGCGGTGGGAACAGATTTTCGATAACGAATCGGTGGCTCTCTGGGGGGTAAATCCGGTTCAAAATCTAGTAAATTAACTATTGCCGGTCGAGTGCGATAATCCTGAATAGGAAGACCTTGACGCAATTTTTCTAAAGCGTTTAGGTCTGGAATTCTTTCGACTTGTACCCAATAGGTGCGCGGATGAGCAAATTGACGATGACCTAAACGATGCTGTAATTGACCGTTATCTGTGAGTAATAATAATCCCTCACTGTCCCTATCTAAACGACCGACAGAATAGATATTCGGGATGGGAATATAATCTTTTAAAGTCGAGCGACCATTTTCATCAGTAAACTGACATAATACATCGTATGGTTTATAAAAAAGGATATATTTATTCAAGGGAAAAAGGAGTTAGGAGATAAGTAGTCGTGCAAAATTAATTTCTTGGTTAGAATAGGCAAAAGGCAAGAGGCAAAAGGCAAGAGGTAGTTAGATATGTTTAATTAACTTTGCTTAGGTACTTAACTGATAACTGATTACTGACCACTGATAACTGATAACTGATAACTGATAACTGATTTAATCCCGTTGATGGGAGAATTGATAAGCGCCGACAATCGAGAGAAGAAGAGCGACGATTAATAAAATAGGGATAGCGAACCAAGGAAATTGATTGATATCGTAGGCTGCGGCTCTTAATCCTAGACTAGCATAGGTGAGGGGCAAGGCATAAACAATAATTTTTAATGCCCAGGGTAAGGTTTTGGGATCGAAAAAAGTTGCTCCTAAAAAAGACATCGGCACGATTAAAAAGTTATTATAGAGACTGGCACTTTCGAGGGATTGAACTCGCAATCCGACAATTGCCCCTAAACCGGCAAAGACGGCACAATTTAAGATTAAAATTAATAAAAAGAGGGGATTGAGAAAACTGACAAATTTTCCTGTAAATAAGATAGCGATGAGAATCACTGATGCAGAAGTCATTACACCACGCAAAATTCCCGCGAAAACTTTGCCTAAAAATAATGAGAGGGGATGGACGGGAAGTAATAATAATTCCTCGAAGGTTTTACTAAATAAGCGATCGCCACAGATGGAAAAGGTGGTTCCCCCGAAACTGATCGCCATTGAGGACAGAGCCACCATTCCGGGTAAAATAAATTCTAGATAGGAATCGCCGAGCGAGGGTTTCATCGAGCGATCGAGGGCGCTTCCCAACCCCAACCCGAAACCGATAATATAGATTAGGGGAGAAACTAGACCTGTGGCGGCGATCTGAAGGACTCTCGCCCGTAAATCTAGCCATTCTCCCCAAAATACGGTTAAAGTGTCTGTTAATATCGTCTGAGCTTGAGCTAGTTTCACTGGTATTTTGGTTAATTAGTAAATATACTTTTAATAATAATTAACAATTGTCCCCTTTTTCAAGAGTGGCTCATCCCAGTTTAGTAAAATGTAGGGTGCGTTAGACGGCGACAATCTCTGCTTAAACTTGAATCTAACAATCCGTCGTAACGCACCACACCTATCATTAATTTAATTTGGTGCGTTACGCTATCGCTAACGCACCCTACTACTACTACTGACTTATGATAAAATGCTGTCAAGGTCAGAGAGGGAAAACTTGCAATTATTCACTCAATAAAATAACTGATAGCCGAGATGAAACCCTGTTACTGCATTAATCCCGATTGTTCTCAACCGGAGCATCCGAGTAATAATAACTCGAATACTCGTTACTGTCAAAGTTGCGGCTCTGAGTTGTTGTTAAATGGTCAATATAGGGTGAGTCGGTTATTGAGTGATACGACTGGTTTTGGGGTTGTTTATGAGGCTTTTGAGGGTTTTACAGCCAAAATCCTCAAGGTATTACAAGAAAAATGGAATAATGAACCGAAGGCAGTGGAATTATTTAAACGGGAATATGACGTTTTATTAGAGTTAAGTCGTCAAAATGTCACCGGTGTTCCTCGAGCAGATGCTTATTTTCAATATTCCACAAGGGAGGGGAAAATATTACACTGTTTAGTTATGGAAAAAGTGGAGGGTATTGATTTAGAGCAGTGGCTAAAGCAGTATGATAATTTAAGTCAAAAACGAGCCTTAAAATGGCTGAGAGAAATTACTTTAATTCTCGATAAAATTCATCAACAGAATTGGCTGCATCGAGATATTAAACCCCCTAATATCATGCTGCGGAATAGTGGCGAGTTGGTGTTAATTGATTTTGGGACAGCAAGGGAAGAAACCCAAACCTATCATCAAAAGGTCAAAGGTCAACAGGTAACAGGTATTCTCTCACGCGGATATACACCCAATGAACAACAACATGGCCAAGCAGTGATTCAATCAGATTTTCATGCTTTAGGACGAACTTTTGTGCATTTATTAACCGGAAAACATCCCTTAGAAATTTATGATCCGATTGATGATGTTTTACCTTGGCGAGAAGAAACGGAAAATATTCACCCGTTATTGTTGGATTTTATTGACGAGTTAATGGGAAGATTACCCAGAAATAGACCGGCTAATACTAGGGTTATTTTACAGCGTTTGGATGAGATTGAACGGCAATTAAAGTTACCTCCTATAACTCCTAATAGACCATCTCCACCACCACCAAATCCGCAGCCTGTTGTAAATCAAAAACAACCACAGGTTATTCCTAAGATTAATCCTTCTCCGCCAGTTTCACCTGTAGCTGTACCCAAAAAAACACCAGCACAACCGGTTAAAAATAATAATCTGAGAAATGGATTGATAGCTATTGGTGGAGTTTTGTTATTAGGAGTAGGAATAACGCAAGCTTACGGTTATTTTAAATATAACCAGTTTCCTGCAAATGATCCTCTATTTTTTATCTCTTATTTATCTAGTGGTAGTTTTCTCTATCTCGATAAAACCCTTACTGGTCATTCTGGCAAGGTTGAGTCAGTAGCATATAGTCCCGATGGTCGCTATTTAGCTAGTGGTAGTAGTGACACAACTATCAAAATTTGGCAGGTAGCAACGGGTAGAGAATTACGTACCCTTACTGGTCATTATAGCTTTGTGCGCTCAGTAGTATATAGTCCCGATGGCCGCTATTTAGCTAGTGGTAGTAGTGACGAAACTATCAAAATTTGGGAGGTAGCAACGGGAACAAAATTGCGTACCCTTACTGGTCATTCTAACATAGTTTGGTCAGTGGTATATAGTCCCGATGGCCGCTATTTAGCTAGTGGGAGTTATGACAAGACTATCAAAATTTGGGAGGTAGCAACGGGTAGAGAATTACGTACTCTTGCTGTTCATACTGACTTGGTTTCCTCAGTAGCATATAGTCCCGATGGCCGCTATTTAGCTAGTGGGAGTCTTGACAAAACTATCAAAATTTGGGAAGTGGCAACGGGAAAAGAATTGCGTACTCTTACTCGTCATTCCGGTTGGGTTTACTCAGTAGTATATAGTCTCGATGGTCACTATTTAGCTAGTGGTAGTCAGGACAATACTATCAAAATTTGGGAGGTAGCAACGGGAAAACAATTGCGTACCCTTACTGGTCATTTTGAGGCAGTTTTCTCAGTAGTATATAGTCCCGATGGCCGCTATTTAGCTAGTGGGAGTGGTGACAATACTATCAAAATTTGGCGGGTGGGACAGTAAACTTGTGTTTGGGGTGACAGCAATAACTTTTGTCTATCAAAAATGAGCGACACTTGCGGGAAACCCAACTGCACCGATGTCTTTAAAAATGTTGGGTTTTGGCTCAAATTATTGAATCGAGCAGTTTTCTCCTAAGTATTAAAGCGCTCAACCCAACCGACAAGCTAGAGGGGATATTATCTACATCAACAAACTATAATCTACATTAAAGAAATGTCCTAATAATTTCGCCTGTTCTTGGCTAATTGACCCTTTTCCTTCAATTAAACTAGAGGCAATTTTGTCAGAGCCAAGGATTCTGGCTATGTCTTTCTTATTAACGCTTTGCTGTTCCATCAAAAACAATAACATAGAATGAGGTGTGGTTGATTCCTGTAGATAAAAGCTTTTTTCAAAATTCCCAATTAAAAAAATTAGAAGCTCATAAAGTTCATCTTCTTCGGGAGTTCGCTGCTGACGGTGCATTAATTCTTCCACAATAGCCAAAGCTTTTTCATTTTCTGCCTCTGTTTTAATAACTTTAGGTAAATGGCGAGCTAGTAATTCTTTGTATTTTTCTGGATTAAAAGTAAGGGTCATTTTTCCATTGCTCCTTATCGTATTCAGCGTGAGTTAAAACATACTTGATATAAATTAGCCGCTTCTGATAAAAACAAACATAAATTATCTCTGGGGGTGATTCGCTGCCAAAGTTGTTTTTCCATCGGTAATTCAGTTGCTTGTCATCGTCAGTTATTGACACTCCGGCCTGCTACTTTGTCCTTAGCTGCTATATTAACTGGTTAGACCGTGTTTTAGGGCAAAACGCACCAATTCCGTGCGACTATTAGTACCAGTCTTGCTAAATAAGCGACTGACGTATTTTTCTACGTTTCTGACACTGGTTTCTAGACGACTGGCAATTTCTTTATTCATCAATCCCTCTGCTACTAAATCTAAAACACTTTGTTCCCGGGGGGTAAGATCAACTTTAATCGGGGGGGGAGTGGTAGTAAAAGTGTTCTGTTGTCCCACCTGCTGTTTTAATTCCCGGATATCTCGGGCAATTTCTTCTAATCTAGCGTTTTCGCTGGTGGCTTGCAGGGATTGACGACGGCGCTCGATTAAAGACTTGATTAATGCTTCTAATTCTTCGGGATCGAAAGGTTTCGATAAATAAGCATCACAACCAGCATTATAACCCTGAATGCGATCGCTTGTCATCCCCCTTGCAGTGAGAAAAACCACGGGAATTGTCTGAAAACGACCATCTTCGCGCAATTTCTTCAGAAACTGATAGCCATCCACCTGCGGCATCATAATATCGGAGATAACTAATTCCGGAATTTCTTGATTGAGTAAATCCCAGGCTTCGTTAGCATTACTAGCAGTTCTTACCTCGAAGTCATCCCCGTACTGTAGATATGCTTGCACAGATTCACGAACCCCCGGTTCGTCATCCACTAACAAAACTTTCGCAGGTGTGTCCATCAATTTCTCGCAGCGATCGAATATTGTCCGAATCCTATCTTATCAGCTAAGGAGATAGGAGTCAGTAATCAGGAGGCAAAAGGCAGGAGGTTATTTTCATTTATTCTTCCCACTTCCCTATCTCCCCACACCCCCCCTGTCCCCCCGATGTCGGGGGGGTTGGGGGGGTCACACCCCACACCCCACTTCCCAGATCATCCTCAAGATAGTGGCGCTGAGTTAAACTAGCAGATAGAACTAAAAAGTTACAAAAATCACACAATGATTTTACAATCATTTCACCATTCTTAACAAATCCCGTGACCATTCTCTGCTGGCTCGATCGCATTAGTGCTTCTGCTCGCCCCCTGGTGGGGGAAAAAGCTTTTATTGCCAGTGAATTACACCAGCGAGGATACCCAATTATCAGGGGATTTGCCATTTTTAACCGCATTTTTGCGGAATTTTTGGAAACTATTAACAATGCTGACTCGTTCCTGACTGATTTTCCCCAGTCTTCCCTCTATTTAGACGTAGATAACCCAAAAGCTCTGCAATTAGTCGCCAAAGAAAGTCGGCGGGCCATTTTACAAGCGCAAATTCCTCCTCTCTGGTTAGAAGAACTAACGGCAGCCGTGGCACAATTATCCATGGATAGCCTAGTATGGCGCTTTTCCTTACCTGCTCATCTGGCTCGGCGAACTCTCGGTTTATTTTCCGCCCCCATCAGTGGAATTAAAGCAGATAATCTAGAAAATGCCCTAAAACAAGCTTGGGCGGAGTTATTCACCGCCAGAAGTCTATTTTATTGGCGAAAAGTGGGAATTGGTTTAGAAAAAATTCAATTATCTTTACTGGTACAACCGTTATTACCAGCCAATTGTGCGGGAAATGTGCTGATTAATGAGGATAACTGGCAAATTCAGGCAGTTTGGGGATTAGGACACAGTTTAGCTAATGGAGAAGTGGCACCGGATACCTATATTATCGATCGCTCTGGTCAATTACGCAGTCGGCAATTAGGCAATAAATCCCGCGCTTATTATCTCAACAGTGACAGTAATCTGCTTGCACCACAATTATTAGCACCCAGTTTACAGGAAAGCTACTGTTTAGATAATTTCGCCATCGATCGCCTTTGTCAACTGGTTCAATCTCTACTGGCGGAAAAACCCAGCTTAACCAGCATAGAATGGCTGATGATGCTAGATGGTCAAATTTATATTCTCAACTGTCACAGCCAGGAAATCACACCTACTACCTCCAATTATCCCTTAAGAGGATTAGGGGCATCCCCAGGGTTGGCATCGGGAGTGGCAAAAGTGATCAGCAATTTCGACTCCCCAGAGGCAAATTTTCAGGATTGCATTCTGGTTACTACTAATTTACCTCCGAAAAAACTGCCCCATTTACGCCAAATTCGAGCAATGATCACGGAACAGGGGGGATTAACTAGCCATGGAGCCATCTTAGCCCGGGAATTAGCCATTCCTGCCATTGTCGGGGTGAAAAATGCCACAGAAATTATCCGCTCAGGCGAGATAATTTTAGTAGATGGTACGAGGGGAATTATTTCTCTAGCATCTCAGGAACAGATTTCCTTACCCCCAGCACCCCCCAGAGAAACCGACGGGACGGCAATTGCTACCCGTTTGATGGTTAATCTCAGTCAAACTGAAAGTATTGCCAGAATCCGAGAACTACCTATTGATGGGATCGGTTTATTGCGCTCAGAATGGATGATTTTAGAGTTACTTTCTCAGCGTAATCTAGAAGAATGGTTAACTCCAGAGCATCAAGAAGCATTGATCGAGAGATTAAGTGATTTAATCGCACAATTTGCCCTTAGTATCCAGCCTAAGCCTTTATTTTACCGTTCTTTTGATGCTCAACATTCGGCTAAAGACAGTCGGGGAACCCATGGTTATATTTTAGATGCGACTCTATTTGATCTAGAATTGCAAGCTTTACGACGGGTACAAACCACCAGCGCCACCAATATTAATTTACTGCTTCCCTTTGTCCGCGGGGTTGAGGAATTTATTTTCTGCCGGCAACGGGTACAATCGGCTTTACTCACTCAAGTCCCTTCTTTCCAATTGGGGATAATGGTGGAAGTACCGGGGGTAATCTTTCAATTGAGGGATTATGTGCAAGCAGGGGTACAGTTAATCGCTATTGGTACTAATGATTTAACTCAATTACTTTTAGGTAGCGATCGAGAACATTTCTCAGAATATTTTAATGCCCGTCATCCCGCAGTCAGGGCAGCTTTAAAACAAATTATCACCCAAGCAAAAGTTTTACAGATTCCCTGTTCCGTTTGCGGCATGGCTATCGTCCAGTATCCTGAACTTATCGATGATTTGATTGCTTGGGGTGTGACTTCTCTTTCGGTGGATACAGAAGCAGTTTTAGCCACTAGAGAGGCAATTGTTCGCGCCGAAAGAAGGTTTTTATTGGAAAATGGCAGATAACCTCGGCAAAAGGAGCGTTAGGGGTTGGCTGTTGGGGAAGATGTTAAGTAGGGTTTGCGGCAAAAAGTTTGTTGGTGGGGTTAGGAGTCAGTAGCCAGTCGTCGGGAGATAGGGATTTAGGGGTTTAGGGAAATTTCAGCCAAATGCTCCACTACCCCACTACCCCACTTCCCCACCACCTCACTACCTCACTTCCCCACTACCCCACTTCCCCACTTCCCCACTTCCTAATTCATACTTTGTGCTTTTTGTCAAAAAAACTTTTTTTTTGCAATAAAACTACACAAAAAAAAGATCATCGTTGTGGGTGAAATTGACTCATTTACCTGTCTTAATTGGGATTACCTTCTAGGTGTGGCAAGGGTTTCAAGCGTTGCTGCCCAAAAAAGCATAAAATACCCCATTATGAAATTCTATCAAATCGCTGTAACCAGCATAACATCGTTGTTAAATAACAATCTTTCTCAATTAATTCTTAAGAATTTGTAAATATTGCGAAATGTTAATTTAAATATTCTCAAGTTTTTGGAGTTAATAGATAATTTTTACTTATCTTTGACCAACATTGGGTTAGGAGACAGGAGATAGGAGACAGGAGATTATTTTTATTTATTCTCCCCACTTCCCCACTTCCCCACTTCCCCACTTCCCGCTCCGGTACTCTTCTTAAACAGAATTTAGCATTAGATACCGAACACCCTGTCCCCTAATGCCTAGAGAATTTCAATAATTCCTTGACTGCCATCGAGACGAATTAATTGACCATCTTTTAACAATTTCATGGCATTATGCACATCCATAACTGCCGGAATTCCGTATTCTCTGGCAATGATAGCACCATGGGATAATTGTCCCCCCACCTCGGCAATAATGCCCACAGCCTGGGATAATAAAGGGGACCATCCTGAGTCAGTATAGGGAATAACGAGAATAGTATTGGGGGCAATTTCTAGATTTTGTAGGGTTGGCATAATTTTGACTCGTCCCTCCACTGTCCCCCGACTAGCGGCAATTCCCTGTAAGCGTTTTTTGGCAGTTAAATTTGAAACTAAAAATTCTCTTTTCGGGGGTTGTCCATAAACGATATAGGGAATATCGGTTAATTGAGAGTTTTCTTGGAATTGTTGGCGACGCTGACGGATAATCTGCTTAAGATTGGCGATTTTATTATTCTGACCTAACTGAGTAACTTCTGAGTAATTTAGATAAAATATATCTCCCGTCTCCGATAATATTTGCTGCTGTAACCAGAGGGTTTCCAAAGCGAGAAAATGCCAGCGTAGGTGAGCTAAAAGACGGGAGTAAATTTCAGTCACTTGGTTTTTGATATTTAATCTTTTTTGGACATTGTGGGAAGATTTGACTTTTTTATGGCTATTATTGCCCGGAATATCTAAGGGTAGTTGTAGCAGATATGGGGGATTTTCTCGCCATCTCGGTATCGAAATATCGGTCCCCACTTCGCTTAAATAACCGTAGGTTTCTAACCAGAGGGAAAAAGCTGAGTCAAAATCTCGATCGAGCCTATTTTTTCTCAGTTCAGATAGCGATCGCATTGAGGCTATTTCTGGTGCTTGGGAGTTATCCAATTTCTCAAAAGGTACTTGCGAAATACTGCGACGCAAAGCGAAGCTAAGGGGGGCAAGAATACTATAATAGGTAGCTTTTTTTAAGACGGTTAAAATTTCTTCAATTTGCTCTAAAATCTCCCCAGAAGATAAAGCTTCTAGGGAAGTAGCGTTAATTTTTTCGAGCGTCGGGATAAAATAGTTTTTTTGATCTTGGCTAAAGTCTTTTTCTAACTGTAATTCCCGTCCTAAAAGTTTTAATAAACCAGGGGAATTAGCCAAGGTTGCCGCTAAAGGTGGTTTGGTAAACTTTGCCCCTTTGGTAAGAAATTCTAAGCTTTCTGGAGGTAATCCCATGCGACGGAAAATGGTTCCTAATAAAGAAGCATTAAAATAGGCTCTTTGATAGTGTAAAGTCGCTGTTTCATTGAAATCCAAATCGAGGGCTTTTTTGTCTAAAACTAACTGGAAAATATCTCCCCAAACTCCACAGGTTAAAGGACGATTAATCGACCAAGGCAAAGGACGAATCACTCCGGGGATAACTTCATCGGCGATTTTTCTTGTCCAAATTGGCTGTAAATTAGTGATAGGACGGCACTGTAATAACCATAATTTTCGTCCGTCATGAGTCCATTCTATATCTTGGGGAATGCCCTGATCAAGGGTTTCTAATTGCCGACAAAGATTAGCTACCTGTTGAATAATAGCTGGGGGAATATCTCCCTCTCCGATGATGATATTTTCTTCTAAATTAACTCGATAACTTTCGGGGGTGATTCTTCCCGATACAACTCTAGTGGCATCTCCGGGTAAAGCTTCAATAACCACATCTAAACTGAGAGGATTAATCGGATCACGACTGAAGGCAACTCCCGAAAAAACTCCTCGAATTTGTTCTTGAATTAACACAGCCATGGCCGTGTTTTCTTGACCTCGATCGAGTCGATAATTAACAGCATTAGGACTATTATAGGAGGTTTGGCAACTTAAAATCGCCGCCGCTAAATTTTCTCGATCGATGACGTTAAGAATTGTGGTATATTGTCCCGCAGATGAAGCGGTTTCACCATCTTCTCCAATAGCGGAAGATCGCACGACTAAGGGATGATTAATATCAGGATTAAGAGATTCTATTAACGGTTGTGGATCATCCCCCGGTGGTAAAACCAAACCCCTAGGAATGGGATAACCGGCACGCTTAAGATCGGCTAGAGTGGCGGCCTTTTGTCCCACTTTTGAAGCTGCCAGATTGTCATCAAGAGTTTGGATCGATCGATCTCCACGAAAAAAACGAAACATAGTTTTTGATTCATTGTTAACACTTGCTTCGGGTAAGTCTAAATCATCGGGGATTTTTTGAAAAATTGCCCCTAATAAACAGGCTAAAGCAATGGCAGTTATAATATAACCTGAATCGTGGGGACGGCGCAAGGTGAGAATTAAAGCTAATAAAAATAATCCTACCAATCTACCTGTAGATTTTTCCCGAAAAATAGTAAAGCTAATCCCACTAATGATTGAGGTGAGAAAAACAGCGACAAAATCGTGAACAATTAATCCCCAGAAAACATTAGTAGTTCCTGCACCTTTTCCTAACCAATAGCGCCCCACGACTAAGGCAATTAAAGCTAATAATTCCCAAGTGGAGCCGGTGGGAAAAAATAAACGGGTTAGGAAAATAACGATAATTCCCTTGGCTGCTTCCGAAATTACCGCCAAAATTCCCACTAATTTACCCCCATGGTAAAAGGCGGCAGTTACACCGATATTACCAGTACCTAATTGGGATAATTTACGTCCAGTTACGAGATAATTTATCCAATCGATCAGAGGCAATCCACCGATGATGGGACAGACTAAAAAAATAAATAGGGAACCCCAAATTTCTCTCATTTAAAATGCGTCTTAGTTTACGATCTTGTCTTAGTAACGACCTTGAGAACATGAACACGAAAGCGATAGAATAAATTGAGATTAATGGCTTAAAAACCAAGCAGATGGAGCAAATAAAGGCAATAATTGCGGATTTTAAGCGGCAAAATCAACCCCTCAAACTGAACAAAAAAACGAAAAGAGTAAGGTGGACGATGCACACCCTACAGACTTAAGAAAATCTGATTGACAGTGAGATTTAATTCCGTGAAAGTCTGGGAAATTAGGCGATCACTGTCTCGAAATTGCCGAATTTGATATTCTTCCTCAACTAAGCGACAAACAGAGATGGTCGGTTGTTTAGAAGTGCCAAGAAAATTACGCCCACCTAAGGCTGCATAATCGACAATCCAATATTCAGGAATACCCATTTCTTCATAATCAGCAAATTTTAAGTAGTAATCATCACGCCAGTTAGTCGATACCACTTCAATGATCAGAGGGATAGATGCACCCTCACTAAGGATTGATTCTTTTTTCCATAATTTTTCCTGAGCGAGCTTGGTTCGATTTAGCACTAATACATCAGGAAAATAACCAGAGTTTTTACCAGCAGGTCTGACAATCGCTTGGTTAGGAATTAAATAAGGAAGCCCCAGTCTATCAATTATTCCACTGAGTTTAACAGTTAAAAATCCTTTGATTTCCTCGTGTTCTCCTGCGGGTTGTGCCATTGCAATAATATTTCCATTGTGTAGCTCATAACGTACTCCAGAATTTTCAGGCAGCCAAGGGACGAATTCCTCAAAATTAACAGTTTTAGGTAGGGTTTGGCTCATAGCTGGCAAAATAGCTTTCTCTCTCTACTAACTATTAGGGGTCGAGAAGGTCGTCACCGACCTCCCCTCCCATTCAGAACCGTGCATGAGACTTTCACCTCACACGGCTCCTAGTTTGACTGTTCCCTTGTTAAGGATACCGCTTGACTTCTTTTGGTTGTCTTTGTATTAT
>NZ_JADBVM010000078.1:0-12626 GCF_020244875.1 Microcystis sp. M44BS1 | reverse complement strand
GAACCCTTATATAGAAAGGCATTTAGCGATTTTTGTCAATTGTTTTTGCTCTAGAGCGAACTAATCAATTAAGTCTCTTGCCAGATAAGGATTTAGTCGATTTATGCCCCCCTATCGAACCATACCAAGTAACGAAGAACCAATAGTTTCAAACCTATAGCAGTAAGCCATCAGCTTTGAATCAGTTATATAGGAAGTTGTCGTTTTCTTTTCACTGTTTACTGATTACTGTTCACTGATAACTGAAAAATCCCCACCCTACCCAATCACCTCCTGTAAATCCGTCGGTGCGAGATTAGGATAAACCACTTCACCATCCTTAAACCAGATAATGCGCTGAGAGTGACGCGCCACATCGGCCTCATGAGTTACCATGACGATAGTAATGCCACTGTTATTCAATTCCGAGAAAATAGCCATCACCTCTTGGGTAGTTTTCGAGTCTAGCGCCCCCGTCGGTTCATCAGCAAGTAATAATATGGGTTGATTGACAATTGCCCTAGCAATAGCGACGCGCTGCTGTTGTCCCCCCGATAATTGATTGGGTTTATTGTGCAGTCGATTATCCAATTTTACCCTCGTTAAAGCAGCGATCGCTCTTTCCTTTCTTTCTTGGGGAGGAACCCCACCATAAATCATCGGTAACATGACATTTTCTAGCGCACTCATCTGGGGTAAAAGATGGAATTGCTGGAAAACAAAGCCGATTTTGCGATTGCGAATCTGAGCTAAATCCCCATCCGGCAGCGTGGAAACGTCGAGATTTTCTAGATAATAGGACCCCGAGGTGGGACGATCAAGACAGCCGATAATATTCATGGCTGTGGATTTTCCCGAACCCGAAGCGCCCATAATAGCGCAATATTCCCCTTTTTTTAGGCTTAAATTGATGTTATTAAGGGCTTTAACCATGGTTTCGCCACTGCCGTAGATTTTAGACACATTTTCGAGGCGAATAATTACCGGTTGATAGACTTCGGCTTTATCGTTGCGTTCGCTGAGAGAGGAAGTATCAAAACTCATGAAATAAATAGGGTTTGCTGTTCGCAAGAGGTACATTATCGATGTTGAAAAGCTTAATCAGCAAAGGTTTAACTGTGCCACACAGGTGTGAGAACCGCTATAAATAAATAGAGATAAAACGAATAAATGCAGCTATTCTAACCTGAGCAATTCTCCATTCAAGCAACATCCTTGAGAAAACCGACTAAAGGCAAGAAAACCGGCGCTAAATTCGATCGAGCTACGGCTAAACAGGGATAGGAGCGATCACTATAATTTTCCCCCACCTGTAAGGGAAAAATCTTTTCTCCTAAAGAGATAAATACCCCGTCTGCGGCCTGTAGAATTGCCCAAACTGCGGCAATATCCCAGACTTTTGGGGTTGCTTCCACTCCTCCCAAGACAGTGCCATCGGCAACCAAAAGCAGATTATAACTAGCTACTCCTATCATCCGCACTTTGCAGGGAAAGGGATTTTTGAATACATCTGTACTACGAGCGCAGAGATTAAACAGATGATTTTTGCTGGGAAAATCGTCGCTGGTGTGAATCGGTTGACCGTTGCAGTAGGCCCCCTCTGGACCGGTTAAATCCGTCTCACCGTACCAATAACCATAATAGGACTGTTTCAGGCAGGGGAGATAAACAAATCCGAACACGGGAGTCCCCCGGTAGAGAAGTCCCAGGGAAATGCCCCAGATGGGAATACCGCGAGTAAAATTAGTCGTGCCGTCGATCGGATCCACTACCCAACACCATTCTTGATCCGGGAAAATATGGGTAGTTTCCTCGGTTAAGACTCCATGATCCGGGAAAGTGCGGGCAATTAGCGATCGCAATTCGCCATCGGACCAACGGTCGGCATCCGTCACTAAAGTCCCGTCTGCTTTATTGGTGGCCTGTAATTTGCCAAAATCAGCTAGTAGGCGATCGCCAACCTGGCCGGTAGCCTGATAACAAAAGTCTAAAACCTGACTCCAAAAAGTTTCCATAATTTTCTCGTTCGTCTTCTAGTAGAATATCAAATCATTGTCTAAACTTAGGTAGTCGAGATTGAGCGCGGAACCCCACCAGGAGATCAGACTAGCTACCCGTCTAGAAGCGATACTTTACCTAAAAGGGCAGCCTGTCTCCTTAACCGAGATGGTGAGATTAACCAACAGCGATCGCTTGACGGTGGAAGATGCCATGATCGAGTTAATGTCCGATTATGCTCACCGGGATAGTGCCTTGGAAGTGGTGGAAACCCCCCTCGGTTATAGTTTACAATTGCGGTCAGCTTATCAGAATTTGATCGAAGACCTGATCCCGGCCGAATTAGGCACGGGAACCCTCCGCACTTTGGCAGCGATCGCACTAAAAGAACCGATTTTACAAGCGGATTTAATTAATTTACGAGGCAGTACGGCCTATCAACAGGTTCAGGACTTGGTAGAACGAGGATTTGTGAGAAAACGCAAGCAAAATGAAGGTAGATCGTACTGGTTGGAAGTAACCGATAAATTTCATCAATATTTCGAGGTTGACAATCTTAGAGAACAGGGTATTCTGGAAGCTACCGATCGGGAATAAGGAGAGAGAGAGTATATTAAGGGTGAATGTTTGATCACTGAGCTAAACTTGAGGAAGATGGGGGGGACTTCAGGCAATCAAGAAGAGCGATTTGTTAACCTAGATATAATAACCACTACAGCGTGGGAGTTCTGATGACTTTTAATCCTGATTTTTTTCCCTGGGAAACCGAAGAACAAAATGATAACTGTCTAATGCAGTATCTCCAGCAGCAGCATCCTGAAACCCTTGAGAGAATAGCCCAATCCGTCAGTAGCGAAATTAAAGATATTATCTCGCAAAACGTCAGGGGATTGGTGGGAATGCTGCCCTCAGAGGATTTTGCGGTACAAATTACCACCGACCGCGAGAATTTGGCTAATCTTCTCGCTTCAGCGATGATGACGGGTTATTTCCTCGGTCAAGTGGAGAAGCGCCATCATTTAGAATCAATTTTGTTAGCTACAGAATCAATTAAATTAGGCAAAAAACCAAAAATAGATTAATCTTCACCCCAAAAAGATAGAGACACTTTCATCGGTGTCTCTATCGGTTTTTAACCCCCTTTGGCAAAACTCACCATCACCAAAATCGAGAGCAGGATACCGGGGACAAGTAAACCCGCTAATAATCCAAATTCAGTCAGCGTCATAGGAAAATATGCCCAAAATTCCATCACTTCCCACTCTAACCCCCTCTTCTGGCCACCTCAACAAAGCTTAAGGAAAATTTAAAGCCTTTTACCAGTTTTTCTCCTATCAGTTGTCCGACTAGACAAACCAAAGAGAGTCGTTTTGATGTTGCCAAGCGGTTTATAATTCTTTTTTCAGCGCCCCGTATAAAGCTGAATAATCGTCCTCTGCGAATCCCATTTCTAAAGCTTTTTCCAGAAGGCTCTGTACTCCTGTTAGGGGAAAAGTGGTTAAATCTAACTTCTCCGATTCCTCTAAAAAGAGATTGACATCTTTGAGTAAATGTTTAGTGGGAAAATTAGGGTTAGCATAATTTTCTTCTAACATTCTGGTTAATTTTTTATCAAAAGTAGGCGCATATAAGGCACTTTGACGCAGGATAGTCATGAACTTTTCTATATCTACTCCTTGCTGGGATAAAAAAGCTAAACTCAAAGCAAAAGCACTGGTTAGAGAGGCAATTAATTGATTTAAAGCTAATTTTAACGCCGCAGCGGTTCCCACTGCCCCGATTAACATCGGTTCTTGACCAAAATTTGCTAATAAATTTGACCATTGATGGAACTGTTTCTCCGTTGCTCCCACCATAACTAAGAGAGTCCCATTTTTAGCTTCGGGAATACTTCCTAACACGGGTGCTTCTAGATATTCTCCCCCTTTAGCCACAATTTGATCTCGCAGTTGTTTACTTTCAGAAGGAGCAATAGTTCCCATCTGGATAATAGTCCGATTATTGAAGTTAGATTGCTCGGAATTTAATCCTAAAACCTCTTGGATAGCGGCGGCATTAGTTAACATTAAAATTAGACAATCTGCCTCTTGAATAACTTGCTCAGGACAGCTAACTGTTTTGGCTCCCAACTGCTGTAAAGGTGCTAATTTTTCTAAGGTGCGATTATAGGCAATAACAGTAATTTTCTGATTTAATAATCTTTCTACCATTGGCGTTCCCATTAATCCTGTTCCCAAAAATCCAACTTTCATAACTCGCTTTTTTCCTGATTTATTGATTAGTTTTTACTTGTTTTTATGGCTGTCCAATGACGTTCGGAAGACTGATAAATTTTAACATTTTTTAATCCCGATTGCTGGATTAAATCTTCGATTTCTGCTAGGGTAAAAGCGGCATGGAGAGAATCCTTAAATAGTTGCGCTTGTCGGGGAGAAAAATTAGGATCGATTTCCCTCACCATCCCCTGGATTATTTCCTCGGAATCGGGACGGAATAAATCTCTTAAAAAAATGCCACCATTGGGTTTTAAAACTCGCTTAATTTCCCTTAAAAAAGGCAGAGGATTTTCGAGATGGTGGATTAAACTATTAGAAATAACTAAATCAAATTGCTCGGATTGATAGGGAAGATTTTTTCCATCAACTTTTTCTAATTTGATCTGTTCTTGACAGTTAGCACTCAGGATATTTTTGTGACCAATTTCTAACATAGAATCGGCCAGATCAATAGCGATAATTTGCCATTGGGGACGCAGTTGACTGAGCATAATCGGAATGCGTGCAGTGCCAGTTCCTACATCTAACACCCTAGCATTAATGCCGGCCAATTGTACGACTTCTTTAGCAAAATTAGTATTAACTTCGGTGAAGTCCATGGCATCATATTCGATCGCTTCTTCCCGATCATCCATTACTTCTGGTTCTAAAATTCTTTCCATAGAAAAGCTATCCTTAAGGATTACAATATTCACAATACATCGGATCGGCGGTTTTTTCACCGTTGGGAAAGAGTTTTTCCTCTCGATAATCACAGCTTTGACAACCGTATAGTTCCAGTTTAATTAAAGAGGTGGGAAAGTGACATAAACCACAGGGTAAACCCGCTTTTCTTTCGATAATATCAAACCCCGGACAACCACAATTAGGACATAATTGACTAAGTTTCTGCACCAGATTTGTTGTTGCGGCAACAATTGCTTTCATCCGCGTGGGATTGTGCATAGCGCGCATATCGGTTTCTAGGTGTACTTTGCCGTTTTTGTCAAGAATATCTTCAACAATTTTAACGAAATTTTTCTCGTCAGTAATTCCCTTAAAAATCTGCTCGGAGTCGAGAGAATTTTTATCAAACATCACCACTAAACCATGACTAGGAAACCCGATTTTTTCGGCAAATTCTAAAGCAGCTGCTAGATTAGTTACAGTTTGGTGAGCGTGATTAGTTTCCGTGACTATTGCTTGACCAATTATTTCTAGATTATGGACTCGATCGAGCAATAAAATCAATTCACGATTACAGGAAACTAACGGCAAGTTGGGATGGGGATAAAAACTACCTTCACTGGCAATTCCTATCTCGTATCCCGAAAGCTCGATCGCTTCTTGTGCTTTCCTGCGAGCGGTTTCAATTTGTGTCCCGATGCGCTTAATATCCCGGGTAAAAGTGCCAAAGCGATCGGTATTAAAATTATCGGGTACAATCACCTTAAGACCTATTTCTTGCGCTAAAATCGGCGCTATTACCCGCTCTTTTCCGTGCATAGTCCCTAAAATTGCTATCCGATCTTGAAACATCTTTTCTTGAAACATCTTGATCAAGGAAAAAGTAAAAAACAGCAATCAGCGAAAAGAAAACGGCAATTTCCTACTTAAGACTGTCCACTTAAAACTCACATCTGATAACTGATAACTGATAAATGATAACTGATAACTGATAACTGATGGTGGGTTACGGCGAATACTAAATAGGTGGTAAAATATCTAAATTATTGTCGCCTAACCCACCCTACGCTAACTCACATCTGATAACTGATAACTGATAACTGATAACTGATAACTGATGGTGGGTTACGGCGAATACTAAATAGGTGGTAAAATATCTAAGTTATTGTCGCCTAACCCACCCTACACTAAGTTTCTGGGGTTTTTCCCTGAGCTTGTTTTAATCTTTCTGCTGCTGTTTCCATGACTTCTGCAAAGTTTTCGAGAATTTCCCCGGGGTGCGCTTCCAGGATTTTTGTAGATAGGGAAATGCGGTTTTTATATTCGTCAATTTCCGCAACTACCACTTGAATTGCTTGACCAACTTTAAAGAAAGTCATGGGAGAATTAAAAGAGGCTCCCGTCACCTGTTTAGCATGGAGTAATCCCGTCACTCCACCGCAATCAACAAAGACACCGTAGGGTTGTAATTTAACCACAGTGCCACTTAATAATTTACCCACAGCTAATTGACTGATAGCGTTAGCGCGAGCAATTTCTCGCTGAGATAAAACTAATTTATTATTTTCTTGATCGATTTGAATAAAAGTTGCGGTTAAAAGTTGTCCGATCAGGGAATCTAAATCATTTTTTTCGATTAAATGGGAGCGAGGGATAAATCCTTTTAATCCTTCCACTTCTCCCGTCACTCCCCCCTTATTCACCCCCGTGACGCGCAGCTGTACCGACTTGCCACTTTCAGAGATTTCCCTGACATTTTCCCAAGCTTTTTGTAGTAATAATTGCCGCAGAGACAGGGTAACTTGTCCTTCCGCATCCTGTCCACGGGTAATCAGAAAATCGAATTCTGCACCTATAGGTAAAGCTTCGGGAATGGAAGTAACATTTTCGAGGGAAATTTCCCTTAAAGGAATAAAAGCGGAGGATTTGCCGCCAATATCGATGAATGCTCCATCGGAGGTGTGTTGATCGACTCTCCCGCGCACGATTTGCCCTTTTTCAAATTGATAATCGTATTGATCAAGAGCTTTGGCAAAATCGTCCATGGAAAAGGCTGGGTTCGGTGTCATGATAAATAGAATGGTTACAAGTATAATTTCGAACTGCTTCCAGTGTAAGCTGAAGCTTGAGGAGTCAGACCATTAAGATTTAAGAAGGCTAAATAACTCTAGCACATGATCCCAGGCAGATTTGGCCGCATTAGCATTATAACTAGCCCTTTGGTCGCAGAAAAAGCCATGGTCGGCGTTTTCATAGCGGAAAACTCGATGAGGAATTTGATAACGGGTTAATGCTTTTTCTATCTCATCCACTTGCTTTTGAGGAATACTGGTATCTAACACCCCGAAAAATGCGTAGATTGTCCCTTTGATTTGGGGAGTCACCTTCACTGTCGCTTGACCACCCCCAGGGGTTCCCGTGGTGATTCCTGCACCGTAAAAAGAGGCAGTAACTTTGATATCCTCTAGAGTGGAGACAAGATAAACCACATGACCACCAAAACAAAAACCGATCGTGCCGACACCGGTTTTTTGCACCTGTGGCAAACTATAAAGATAATCGATGGTGGCCTGGATATCGCTGATTAATTCGGCTGCTTTGGTTTGTTCTTTGTACTGACGACCGATTTCGATATCTGCCATACTATACCCCGTTTCAAAACCGGGAGCAAATCGCTGATAAATGGCAGGAGCGATCGCTATATAGCCTTCTTGGGCAATTCTGCGGGTAACATCGCGAATATGGTCGTTTACGCCGAATATTTCCTGAATCACGATAATTGCTGGATAAATTCCCCCTCGATCGGGAATGGCTAAATAGGCATCTATGTCAATATCTTTGTTAGGAATCGTAACAGTTTGCGTATTAATAGTCATAATTTTCTCGGTGAAAAGCGGATTGGTTTTAGGGTTTTAGGGTGTTAGGGTGTTAGGGTGTTAGGGTTGTAGGGTTTTAGTTGAAATTCCCCATCTCCCCATCTCCCCATTCCCCATCTCCCCATCTCCCCATTTCTCCACTTCCCCATTCCCCCATTCCTCAAATTAAAACAAACTTTTCCAAGGCCGCAGCCACCCCATTTAAGTTTACACTGGGGGCAACCCAATCGGCTTGATCCTTAACGGCTTGGGGAGCATTACCCATGGCGACACCGACACCCGCATAGGTGAGCATAGAAACATCATTAAAATTATCACCGATCGCCATAACGTTTTTTGGTTGTAATCCTAGGATATCTTCGGCCAAAAATTGGGTGGCACTTCCCTTGGTAGCCTCAACGTGGGTAACTTCAAAAAAAGTCGGACTCGATTGGGTAAAGTATAAATCTTGATTTTGATAGCGTTGCTGTAAATGCTGCCAAATCTCGGCGATAAATTGCTTATCTTCCCCCATGGCCAGGATTTTAGTAGTTTTGTGGGCCACTTTGCGTAAATCTCCCACTGCTTCGGCAATAATACCCGATCGCTGCCGATAGAATTCCGTTTCCGCATTTAATTGCCGCACATAAAGCACATCGTCCATATAAAAATTAAGGGAGATTTTCTCCTTCCATTGGGGTTGTTCGAGATAATCTAAAAGATCGATCGCCAAGTCGGGGGAAATGGGGGTATGTCGATGGTGAACTTGGGAAACAGGATCTTGAATCCAAGCGCCATTGTAAGCAATTATAGGTAAAGTGGATTTAAGGCGTTGATGAAAGCGTAAAGCCGAGCGGTACATCCTACCAGTGCCGATAGCGACGGGAATTCCCTTTTTTTGGACGGCCGAGACAGCTTGCACCACAGCCGGATTAACCTGATTGTTATCCCCGGCGATCGTTCCATCCACATCAACAACGATTAAGCGAATATCCACAGTCTTTTCCCATTCAACAGTCAACAGTTAATAGTTTGCCACTTCCGCCCTCAAAAAGGGTAATAATTAGGGTTTACGGCAAAAAGTTTTTCGTGGGGGTAGGGTGTGGCCCCCCCTACCCCCCCGACATCGGGGGGGTGTAGGGTTTTACCAGTTTTGAGGTGGCCAATTACCTAATTTTCAGGGAAAAAGTGCCTAAATTTCCCCCCGATCACTCCTATATCCAGTATTTTTTGATTGACAAAAGGTCTAAAAGTCTTACCCAACAAGGTTTTTAGATTTATTCAGCAAGCTCTAGTTAGATATGTGTAATTAATTTTGCTTAGGTACTTAATTACATCAAAAACTGCTCTGGTTAATTATTTTTAGCTAGTTGACTAACAAGCCATGCTCTTAAATTCTTTTCTGCCCTCACTTCATCCTCTTTAGCAGTGGCTAAAAATTCATAGAGTTTAGTTTTCGGAACTAGGGGAAAAGTCGGACTAAATTCTCCTTCCTGATAACCCCCCTTGTCTAACCGATAAATGCGCCAGATTTGTCCATTAAAACGCCATAATTCCGGCACTCCCAAACGGGCATAAAGTGCTAATTTATTAATATCCGTGTGGGTAATATCCACTTCCACCACTAAATCTGGGGGCGGATCTTCAGTTAAATTAATCCTTTTTCCCAGCACTTTAGCTTGATTTTGAATATAGTAGGCATTATCGGGTTCTGCTCCTCGTTCTAAATCTTCCCTAGCTAGAGTTGTGGAACCCATACTTTTAATTTTTAAACCCAATTCGGACACCAAAAAATAGATAAAACGTCCGATTAATTCCCGATAAAACTCGTGTTCTTCTAGGGGCATAGTAATCTCTAAAGTGCCACGATCATAAAATAAATGGGCGCGATTATTTTCTCCTAGTGCCTGTAAAATTTGCTGATAGGATAACCAACTGAGATGATAAAAAGTAACCCGTCTTTCTGCCCGGATTTCGCTAGTATTTAACTCTAGAGGAACTGTCACCATAATTACCTCAACTTTTAGCTAGTTGACTAACAAGCCATGCTCTTAAATTCTTTTCTGCCCTCACTTCATCCTCTTTAGCAGTGGCTAAAAATTCATAGAGTTTAGTTTTGGGAACCAGGGGAAAAGTGGGACTAAATTCTCCTTCCTGATAACCCCCCTTGTCTAACCGATAAATGCGCCAGATTTGTCCATTAAAACGCCATAATTCCGGCACTCCCAAACGGGCATAAAGTGCTAATTTATTAATATCCGTGTGGGTGATATCCACTTCCACCACTAAATCTGGGGGCGGATCTTCAGTTAAATTAATCCTTTTCCCCAGCACTTTAGCTTGATTTTGAATGTAGTAGGCATTGTCAGGTTCTGCTCCTCGTTCTAAATCTTCCCTAACTAGAGTTGTGGAACCCATACTTTTAATTTTTAAACCCAATTCTACCACCAAAATCCGAATAAATAATCCGATTAATTCTCGATAAAACTCGTGTTCTTCTAGGGGCATAGTAATTTCTAAAGTGCCACGATCATAAAATAAATGGGCGCGATTATTTTCCCCTAGTGCCTGTAAAATTTGCTGATAGGATAACCAACTGAGATGATAAAAAGTAACCCGTCTTTCTGCCCGGATTTCGCTAGTATTTAACTCTAGAGGAACTGTCACCATAACTGCCCCGAAAACAGCGAAATTTATGCCCAAAAAAGGGGGTTGATTCACCCCCTTTGTATCTTATCAAACCAGTGCCGGAACTTGGGGCCAACGCCCGATCGCCTTACCAATGACCGCTAACTCCCGAGTTAATCGATCGAATCGGTCCGGAGTCAAGGATTGCGGCCCATCAGATAGGGCCTTCGCCGGGTTAGGATGTACCTCAATCATCAAGGAATCGGCCCCAGCTGCCAGGGAAGCCATGGCCATGGTCGGTACATATTCCCATTTACCCGTACCGTGGCTAGGATCGATCATGATCGGCAGGTGGGTTAAAGTTCTTAAAACGGGAATACAGGATAAATCTAGGGTATTGCGAGTATATTTACTGTCAAAGGTGCGGATACCGCGTTCGCAGAGAATGACATTGCTATTTCCTGCGGCGAGGATATATTCTGCCGCCATCAGCCAATCTTCAATAGTGGCCGCCATGCCGCGCTTGAGTAGGACTGGTTTCGGTTGCGCCCCAACTTTTTTCAGGAGGGAAAAATTCTGCATATTGCGCGCCCCCACTTGCACCACGTCGGCTATTTCGACAATCTTAGGGAGATCCGCCGCGTCCATTACTTCCGTGATAATACCCAAACCACTGGCATCTCTAGCCGCCGCTAGTAATTCCAAAGCGCTTTCCCCGTGACCTTGGAAAGCGTATGGAGAAGTGCGGGGTTTGTAGGCACCCCCCCGGAGGAATTGCGCTCCGGCTGCCGCCACTCGTTTGGCAGTTTCCACGATCATGGCCTCATTTTCCACCGAACAGGGGCCGGCGACAATGCTAACGGGATGATTTCTGCCGATGGGGATAACACCGTTAGGAGTAGGGACTAAAACCTCGCTGTATTCCCCGTGACGGTATTCTAAACAGGCGCGTTTGAAGGGTTGTTCGACTCGTAGGACGGTTTCGATCCAAGGGCTTAATTCTTGGATTTGTAGGGGGTCTAATTCCCTGGTTTCTCCGACTAAACCGATGACAACTTTATGCTTACCGACGATTTTCTCGGGACTTAATCCCCATGCCTCGAATTCGGCACCGATGCGCTCGATTTCAATTTCCGGGGAACCAACTTTCATGACAACAATCATGGCATTAACCTTTTATTGTTTCCTTTAATCTCTATTGTTGACGATTTCTAGAGGTTATCTATTTTTCTTCCACTTCTTTTTTGCCGGACCGCCAAGCGGCGATCGTTCTACCAAAATTAGCTTGAAATTCTTGCCATCCTAGCCAATCCCCCACCCGATCCTCATCCCAAGAAGCGGAGAAGATGCCATAACTCAGACCGATAAAACCTAGACCAAATAGGCTTAAACTGACGAGCATGGCGACGTAGGAAGGGATTTCGAGAAGATCGTGGCTAATAATCCAGTAGAAGCCAAAAAAGGAAGCTATCCCCAGTGCCGTCGGCAGGCCACAAAATACCGCCATCCGTTTGGCCATCCGTTGACTGACCACTTGCGGAATCGCCTTTAAGCTGGTTTCCTCGGAGCGATTTTTTAGGGGCGGTGGCACGGGACTAGGGGCAATTTTCGGGGTTTTTCGCTTATTTTGGCGCGGCTCAAAGGGGAGACGTTCTTTTTTCTCCGTCGATTTCGATTCAGAGGCCATGGTAGGGATGCAAAGGGGGTATGCTTAACGGCGAATTCCGAGACGACCAATCAGGGTTTGATAACGTTGTTGATCTTTCTTCTGGATATAGGTTAACAGTCCCCGACGACGACCGATCATCTGGAGTAATCCCCGACGGGAAGCGTGGTCTTTTGGGTTAGCTTTCAGGTGTTCGGTCAGTTGGTTGATTCTCTCGGTTAAGAAAGCTACCTGTAACTCCGATGATCCTGTATCGGTTTCGTGGGACTGATATTGGCTGATTAGTTCTTGTTTTTTGGTCTGGGTTAAGGCCATAGGACTCGTGATCTCTGCTTAAATACTGCAATCTATTATAGTATCACGTTTCTGGTCGATCCGTAAACATTGTTCGGGAGGCAGGGTGATAGGGTGATAGGGTGATAGGGTGATAGGGTGATAGGGTGATAGGGTGATAGGGTGATAGGGTTTTGGGGTGATGAGACAACTTCCCCACTTCCCCACTTCCCCACTTCCCCACTTCCCCACTTCCCCACTTCCCCACTTCCCCACTTCCCCACT
>NZ_JADBVM010000077.1:0-20443 GCF_020244875.1 Microcystis sp. M44BS1 | reverse complement strand
CAGTTATCAGTTAGGGACTTGCGCTTTGATAATGTACCTTTTGGGCGAACGCAGTTCGCCCCTACATTGTGGACAAAATCCGTTACTGTAGGGGCGCAAAGCTTGCGCCCTCCGATCGATTGGGATATTATTCCCACGCAAGTCCCTTATCAGTGACTACTCCTGTCTCCTATAAAAAATATGGAAGTACAATTTCGCGAATTTAATCCTTTTGATGTCTGGTTTTGGCTGGAATTTTCGACGGTTCCCTCGAATATGGAACAGCAGTATGTAGAAGAAGTTTTTGCCTCTTGGTTTTATTTGGGTAAATTAGGAGCTTTCAATGCCGAAAACCTACAGGTACAGGAGGTGGGAATCGATATTAGTTATATGGAATACGATCCAGATATGGCCGAAAATGCCTTCATGTCACCGATGCACAATATGACCGATTTTGAATACTTAGGTACTTGGGGACGTTGTTGGTTTGACCTTGGTACTAGCGATCTTATTGCTTTAGATATTTTAATCAATGCCTTGACCCAATTAAGTAAGGATTTTGTCGATATTAAACGTTTAATTATCGGGGGAGAAAATCAAGATTGGCCAGTCAGCGATCGCAGCAATTATCTCTTTAGCGAATAATTAGGTTTTACTGAAAAAGTTTCTTGGTGGAGTCAGTATTCAGTATTCAGGAGGAGATAGGGTGATAGGGTTTTGGGGTGATAGGGTTTTGGGGTGATAGGGTGATGAGACAGCTTCCCCACTCCCCCACTTCCCCACTACCCCACTACCCCACTTCCCCACTTCCCCACTTCCCCACACCCCACACACACCCCACACCCCACTTAAAAACATCTATGCTTAATCTCGTCTCTCTTCCAGAAATTCCCGCCGCTGCTTGGAAACGTCCTCTGGGCAAAGGTTGGGAAAAACCCTACAGCGTCCGTTACGCCAGCAATTTAGATGATGGTCCTTGGCATGGGATGCCTCTGGGGGGATTTGGGGCCGGTTGCATCGGACGTTCCCCCAAAGGTGACTTTAATCTCTGGCATCTGGACGGTGGTGAACACAGTTTTAATAGCCTTGCGGCCTGTCAATTTAGCATTTTTGAACAAACAGAAGACGGAAGCGCCCAAGCCTACGCTATGGCGACGGAAAGCCCCAAGGATGGAACATTATCGCGCTGGTCGTGGTATCCAGCCGAAAAGGGAACATATTCTGCCCTTTATCCCCGCAGTTGGTACGAGTACAAAGATGTTTTTCAGACTCAATTAATTTGCGAACAATTCTCACCAGTTTGGGCGCATAATTACCAAGAAAGTAGTTATCCTATAGCCCTATTTGAATGGACGGTTCATAACCCCACCGATAAACCGATTACTATTAGTATTATGCTGACTTGGCAAAATACAATCGGTTGGTTTACTAACGCGATTAAATCCCCAGTGGTTAAGGTGAGAGATGATGGTAGTCCCGTCTATGAATATCAATCAAAATGGGGGGAAAGTGAGGGTAATTATAATCAATGGATTGTCGATAATTTCCGCGTTGGCTGTCTGATGCGTCGGGATTACGAAAACCCTGGGGAAGGGGATGGACAGATGGCGATTGCCAGTATCACTAATCCGAGTCTAGAGGTATTTTATCTGGGTAAATGGAACCCTGCTGGCGATGGGAGCGAAGTTTGGGATTATTTCGCCATGAATGGCTCTTTACCGGATATTGAGGACGAAACTCCCGCCCAAAAAGGGGAACAAACGGCCACGGCCATGGCGATTCGTTTTACCATTCGTCCGGGGAAAACTCGCAAAATTCCTTTTATTTTAGCTTGGGATTTACCCGTCACGGAATTTGCCCAAGGAATTAACTATTATCGTCGTTATACGGACTTTTTCGGTCGCAATGGTCAAAATGCTTGGGCGATGGTACGCACAGCTTTAAAACACGGCGACACATGGCGAGAAAATATTATTAACTGGCAAAAACCGATCCTAGAACGCACCGATCTGGCCGATTGGTTTAAAATGGCTTTATTTAACGAATTATACCTCCTAGCTGACGGCGGTACTCTCTGGACGGCAGCCACGGAACAGGATCCTATCGGTCAATTTGGGGTCTTAGAATGTATTGATTATCGTTGGTATGAAAGTCTTGATGTGCGTCTCTATGGTTCCTTTGGGTTATTGATGTTATGGCCGCGCTTAGAAAAGGCCGTCATGGAAGCTTTTGCTAGGGCAATTCCCAGCAGTGACGACACTCCTCGGATTATCGGTTATAACCAAGCTAGTGCCATTCGTAAGGCTAAAAATGCCACTCCCCACGATTTAGGCGCACCCAATGAACACCCTTGGCAAAAGAGCAATTACACCAGTTATCAAGATTGTAATCTCTGGAAAGATTTGGGCAGTGATTTTGTTTTATTAGTTTATCGGGATTATTTATTAACGGGGGCTAAAGATGAGGATTTTCTGCGGGAATGTTGGCCGTCAATTGTCCTGACTTTGCAATATTTAAAAACTTTTGACCTTGATAACGATGGCATCCCTGAAAATTCCGGCGCACCAGACCAAACCTTTGATGATTGGCGTTTACAGGGAATTAGTGCCTATTGTGGTGGTTTGTGGATAGCAGCCCTAGAAGCGACGCTTAAAATTGGGGCAATTCTTGGAGAAGATACAGCAATTTTTGCCAGTTGGTTACAGCAATCTCGCGCTATTTATCATGATACTCTCTGGAATGGAGAATATTATAATTTAGATAGTGGCAGTGGTTCCGATGTGGTCATGACTGATCAATTATGTGGTCAATTTTATGCCCGTTTATTGGCTTTACCAGATGTGGTAGAAAATCAATACACGCAATCAGCTTTAAGTAAGATTTATCAGGCTTGTTTTCTCAAGTTTCATGGGGGAAAATTTGGGGCAGCAAATGGGTTAAAACCCGATGGTACTCCCGAAAATCCCGAGGCAACTCATCCCTTGGAAGTTTGGGTAGGAATTAATTTTGGGTTGGTGGCTTTTTTGATGCAAATGGGAATGGAAAAGCAAGGATGGCAAATTACAGAAGCGGTGGTGAAACAAGTCTATGAAAATGGCCTACAATTTCGCACCCCGGAAGCAATAACATCGGTGGGAACTTTTCGCGCCTGTCATTATTTACGCGCCATGGCTATCTGGGCTATCTATGGGGTTTTGACGGAATTTCAGGGATAAATTTTCTTGGAGATATCCCTCTTTTCTCAACTTCAATTTCCCTCCTTGAATATTGGCTAAAAAATGTTCACCATGTCACATTATGGGCGATTGGTTGTGGTGTATAGTGTAGGTCTTTTCTTCGATCAGATTTGCTCATCACCATAACCTTAAGAGAGTCGAGTAATTTAGATAGTCAAGAGCTTAAGTAGGTAGGCGTTAAAAATTATCAGATGCCCCCCTTATCAAGGGTAGATCCCCCCGCCTATCGGCACCCCCCTTATCAAGGGGGGCAGGGGGGATCGAACCTAAAATCCATTTTTAATTTAATTATTAACCAGCTACTTATTTTATTCTTGTTCTAAAGTGGCAAAAACCGTTTAAAATTGAAAATTAACAGGGATAGGAAGGCTCTGTAACCGCACGATCATGGCTAAAATTGTCGGTGTTCACGGTATCGCGCAAGAATTTAGGGGTAGCCACACGATTTCTGCTGAGTGGTTGCCAAGTCTCAAGGATGGATTGAAACTCGCAGGAACCGAGTTAGAGTCCGATACCGATTTTCGTTGCGCGTTTTACGGAGATATTTTTCGGGGAAAATCGAAAGCGATCGGTATCCCGAACTACGATGTTAATGATATCGATTCCGATTGGGAAAAAGAATTACTCCAGTCGTGGTGGCAAGAAACGGAACGAGTGGAAAATAATCATCCCAATGCGGATAGCCTTTTGAGAGAAAAATCTACCCCGAAAATTATCCAGAGAGCTTTGTCGGGGTTAAGTGAATCTCGGTTTTTCGGTGGCATTGCCGAGAAATTGGTTATTTTTTATCTTAAGCAAGTGGGGGGCTATTTACACGATCAAAAGCTAAAACAGCAGATTCAAAAGCGAGTGATAGAATCTATCGATGAAGATACGCGGGTACTTGTGGCTCATTCTCTCGGTTCGATCGTCTGTTACGAAACTTTATGTCAGCATCCAGAATGGCCGATTAAAGTCTTTGTCACCCTCGGTTCTCCTTTGGGGATAAGACAATTAATTTTCGATCGACTGCAACCATCCCCCCGCAATAACCTGGGGTGCTGGCCCGGAAATGTGAAAAGATGGGTGAATATCGCGGACAATGGCGATGTGGTGGCGTTGACAAAGGAACTCAACCCTTTATTTGAGGGAACTGTCGAGGATAAGCTAGTTTATAATGGTTGCGAGGCTCACGATGCCAAAAGGTATCTGACGGCGGTTGCAACTGGGGAAGCGATTCGATCGGGGTTAATCGATTGATGGGTAATGGTATGGATGAAGAAATCAAGTATTATCTAATTGCTTGTGGGACGAAGGATTACAACGCATTCGAGCAATTACCCAGCGTCGAGACGGATTTAGAACTGGTGAAAAGTCTGTTTACCAGTGGTTTTGGATATGAAAGAGTTCTGCCAAGTTTACACTTGAATCCCACAACTAACGATCTTAAAATACTATTCCCTAATTGGCTTCGGGATAAAGAGCGACATGGAACGAAAAATATTCTTATTTTTTACTATTCTGGTCATGGCGAATATTGTCAAGGTGATAGACATTATCTCATACTGGAAGACACAAATAGTGACGATATACCTTCAACGGCTTTACCGACTCAAGACTTAGTTCTTCCTATTAAAAATAACCAAGTAACAATCTCTCAAGTTCTCTATATTATTGACACTTGTTACTCCCAAAGTGGTGCGGGAGATATTATAAAATTCGTTAGTAATGCGATCAAACAATATGAAGCGGTTCGAGGAGCTAATATAGCTATTCATGTTATGGCAGCTTGTAGGTCAAAAGATACAGCGATCGAAGGCGTTTTATCCCGATCGCTGCAACAAGCTCTCGATGACATAAAAGCGATCGAGTTTTATTCCCACTCTGGATATGTCGATCTAGGTTTGTTGGTTCATAAAATGAACCAAAATGTTGACAGTAATCAGCGTGTTAATTATTCTGCGCTAGGAATTGAAACCCATGCTATCTTTTTTCCTACTTATCCTAAAGCTGACCAAAAATGGGAAAATCAACGATTTAATTTAATCGAAAAACTTTTCAATATTTTAAATATTAATTCCGATAATAGTTTATTTTTAATCAACTCTTTTCTGTTAGTCTATGAGGATCCCAAATCATCATCTATTTCAAACATAGAAGAGCTTAGAGGAAAACTAAAAGATTTATCTAGTAAGCCAGTTAATAAAGAAATATGTCCTTTGATTTTATTTTCTGAATGGTGCAGGTTGAAGTTATTTAAGGATCAAAACCGAGATATTGCTGAAGATATTGATACTTGGAAAGGTGAAGCTGTTCGATATAGGGATGGTGTGCAGTTAGACACAATCAAGAAATATGCGAGAGAATTGTGGGATAAATTTAATAAAAATATCGAACTAGAAGGAAGAATACAAATTGTAATCTCACCCGCAATTGATAAACATAATAATACTGGCTTACAAACAGAATATTTTTATGTAAATACGATGTTTTTTGTGGGAATAAACAATAAAATTAAGTTATGGAATATCTATAAAAAAGAACAAGGTTTTATGTTAGAAGAAATGCAAGATAGTTTCTATCAGGTAATTCCTGAAATGTTTTACTATTTACCCAATCAAGCGAGACTAGAGATTGAATTTTTCCTTCCATTTGCTTTGCTGAAACACTCCCTAGAAGATATTAAGTTTAGATGCGGTGAGGGGCCATCTATCGGATACGAGTATCCTGTTTTTATTAACTCCTTTGATCGCTATTTCGATGAAGATTTCCGAGAGATACGCGACAAGATCGAGGAGATCAAGAGAGCTTTATGGGAAAATAATAGCGATCTTGACCAGAAAGATTACTACATCGGAACCGAACCATCGATCGCCGATCTGGAAGATATCGTGGAATCCCTGCCGATCGCCGTCTGGAGTCGAAACGCCAACCAACCGATGACAGACGAGGAGCTAAAACCCTCGGAATGGAGAAATTGGCCCGATAAGACCAAAGAATTACGCAGAAACAAGCGAAAAATCGCCCTTTTCTGGGACGATCTATACCCCAAACCCTCCCCGAGACCGAGACCTCTAAACACGAGAGTGGTGGAATCCAATGGCCAATAAACCAGTTTCCAAAGCAGAAGACCTTCGCATCTATCGGGGTTTGACCCTGAGCGCGAACAGTTTACCCACACCCAAAGAACAAAGAAAACACCTCGATCGCATCCCACCGCCACCCCCTTGGCGCAGTTTTAGCCTGTCCCCGGAAGAATGGACAAAAGCGGCAAAATCGCAGGAAATACCGCCCGAACAGGGAAAAATCGACCCTAGGGCTTTAGGATTCGTCGCGGATAGGAAAGCGGTGGAATTGGTGAATGCTGCCCTCTGCTTGCGTCGTCCCCTACTGATCGAGGGCAACCCCGGCGCCGGCAAGACTTCCCTGGCCTACGCAGTGGCCCGGGAATTGGGATTACCCGGCCCCTACCGTTGGTCGATCGTTTCCCGCACCACCCTTAAAGAGGGTCTTTATGCCTACGATGCGATCGGACGGTTACAGGAAGCTTCCCTACAAAGACAGAAAGTGGGAGAGGGGGGAGAGTACGAGGAGCCGGATATCGGCAGCTATCTAAGATTAGGTCCCATGGGGATGGCTTTTTATCGATCCCTTCCCGGACGACCGGCGGTGCTGCTAATTGATGAGATCGATAAAAGCGATATCGATATGCCTAACGATCTCCTCCATATTTTCGAGGAGGGATTTTTTGAGATACCGGAACTGACACGATTAAAAACCGGCGACCAATCGGTTCTTCCCTATCGCGGTCAACAGGACGACAGCGAGGAAAAAATCCCGATCGATCGAGGTTGTGTGTCTTGTCAGGAGTTCCCCCTAGTATTCATGACCAGTAACGAGGCCCGGGAGTTTCCCCCCGCTTTCCTGCGTCGATGTTTGCGTTTAAGACTCGAACAACCCGACAACGAGGATGATTTCTATCGGATACTAGAGCAACGTTTCCCCCCGGAGAGCCTGAATCAATTGGACGAACCGGCCAGAAATCTGATCCGGGAATTTCTCCATCGAATCAAACGCAAAGACAAACTAGCCACCGATCAACTGCTCAACGCGGTCTATCTGTTACTACAGGGAAACGACCTCACCGCCACCGATCGCCAATCGCTGCTAGACACCATCTTTAAATCCTTGCAAGGGTAGGGGGAGAGATGGAAGGGAAAAAAGCCATCTGGTGGGAAGACGAGAGGGAAATGGCAGAACTGATCTGGTGCGCTGCTTACCTCGATCGAATTATTGCGCCTTGGTCGATCGAGCAGTCTGAACAGTCGGAAGCAAACTCATCTAATGATAAGGAAGATAACCGGTCATCCGGCAGCGGTGAAAAAACCCCTCCCCCCGGAGCGATCGAGTCAACGCTCCCCGTTGCCTATCCCGAAAACATCGATCGCCAGACGCAGACCTCCCGGAAGCGCGATTCGGTCGAGAGCGATCGTTCTTCTCCCGTTCGCGTCCCCGATCCCTTTCCGATACCTGAACCCACCGCCATCAGTAAGGCAATTCTCCCCCTAGCGCGTCGCGTGCCTGGATTACGGGCCGACGAGTTGGATATCGAGGTTACAGTGGAACGGACGGCCGAAGCGGGGGGATTACCGATGCTCGCTTTCCGACCCCCCCTAGAACGTTGGTTAGAGGTTCACCTGTTGATCGATCGCTCTCCCCCGATGGAATTTTGGGGAGATCTAGCGGGGGGAATGACCACTCTCTTCCGTTGGCAAGGCTTTTTTAGGGATGTGCGGGTTTGGTGGTTCGAGACGGGTGAAAATGAAGCTCGTTTGCTTTCTGGCGCCGGGCAAATCGAACGGAACCCTCGCAGTCTGGTTGCACCCTCCGGAAACCGACTTTTTATCGTCCTAACCGATACTTTGGGGAAAGCTTGGCGATCGGGGTCTGCCTTCGCCACCCTAGCGGATCTGGGCAAAGAACACCCCGTCACCATTGCTCACATCTTCCCGCAGGAGCTATGGCAACGAACCGCTTTAGAGGGAGCGATCCTCCGGCCTTTGATCGCACCGGGTCCCGCTTCTGCCAATGCAATACTGCAAGTGGGGGAAAGACTCCGCACGAAGCAGATTCTCTATCGGTTCCCCATTTTCAATCTATCCCCCGCTCACTTTGCAACCTGGGCGAAATTTATCGCTGGGAGCGGTGGTAACTCGATTCAGGGGGTTTTAATGGGAGCAACCACTGCGGGGGTGAATATGGGTGAAACCGGAGAAGAAGAGGCAGCCGCTCCGGAAGCGGAATCCCCGGAAGAGTTATTGAGAGGCTTTTTAATCGATGCCAGTCCCTTGGCCCGAGAACTGGCTAAAGTGCTGGCGGCCGTTCCCCTGATTCCTCCGGTGATGCGATTGGCACAGCGGCGATTTTTACCCGATAGTAAACATTGGCATCTAGCGGAGGTCTTTTTTAGCGGACTGGTCGAAAAATCTACCTTTAGTCCGGAGGGAGCGACGGTTCCGGATGCTTGGTACGATTTTTACCCCGGCATTCGTCAGCTACTGTTGGCAGATAGTGCCGCTAGACGCACGATCGATATTTGGCGCGGCATCGGCGATTATATTCGCGACCATTACGGTGAATTTCGCGATTTTTCGGCTCTAATCCCCAATCCACAGGGTTCTCTAGAGGATGCAGTCAGCGATCGCTCTCTCTATTTCGCTGAGGTGGACGCGGCTGTTCTCCGCACTTGGGGGGGAGAGTACGCCGATATCGCCCAAAACATCGAGGAGAGAGTGAGGCAGCGAAAACAGGAAATCTTGACCCCCGAAAAACTCCTAAAATTCACCTTCGAGACCCTATACGTCGATAAACGGGGAGAAATTACCAAAAGAAAACCCCTGGAGGCCTACTACTACGAGGAACCCCTAGGGGAGGGAATCGAACCCCTAACCATGGTTGCTATCCCGGGGGGCGAATTCCTGATGGGTTCACCGGGAGAAAAGGACGATTCCGAGTCTGAAAAACCCCAACACCCCGTGAGCGTCAGTGCCTTCTACCTGAGCCAGACTCCGATTACCCTGGCGCAATGGCGGTTCGTGGCCCACCTACCGAGGGAGGGAAAAGACCTCGATCCAGACCCCGCGCGCTTTAAGGAAAGCGATAACAACCCCGTCGAGTCCGCGAGTTGGTACGATGCGATCGAATTCTGCGCCCGTCTGTCCCGTCACACGGGAAAAAATTACCGTTTACCAAGCGAGGCCGAGTGGGAATACGCTTGTAGAGCGGGAACAACCACTCCCTTCCACTTTGGCGAGACGATCACGGCAGAACTGGCGAATTACAATAGTTCAGAGGTCTATCAACAAGAAAAGGCGAAAGAATCCCCAAAGAAAACCACCCCCGTCCGCTCCTATCCCCCCAATGCCTTCGGGCTGTACGACATGCACGGGAATGTTTGGGAGTGGTGTTTAGATCCGTGGCACAAAGATTATCAAGGCGCACCGCCCACAGACGGGAGCGTTTGGGACGAAAAAAATATTGATAATCGTTATGAAAACTTATTAAATAGTATAAATGAACTCTTGACTTACGACCGAAAATGTGTGCTGCGGGGCGGTTCCTGGGGCAGCGATCCTGCTTTCTGCCGTTCCGCGATTCGCGACGGCCGCGACCGCCGCGGCTACCGCAGCAGCAATGACGGTTTTCGGGTAGTCTGCGTATTCGGGAGAACTCTGTAACCCTTTTCCTCTTTTTTTCCCTTTTTACCCTCATTCCCTTTTCCGGAATTTTTTTGGGCAAGCTATAGTACAAGCGTATTGGTTTAGGGGTGGTCAATTACCTGGGGGGTGCAGATCCCCCCTGCCCCCCTTGATAAGGGGGGTGCCGATAGGCGGGGGGATCTCCCTTGATAAGGGGGGTGCCGATCCCCCCTGCCCCCCTTGATAAGGGGGGTGCCGATAGGCGGGGGGATCTCCCTTGATAAGGGGGGCATCTGATAATTTTTAACGCCTACCTACTTAAAAATAAACTTGAGTCAACGTGAAAAAACTGTCCTAACTTTATAGCTTGTTTTTCTGTTATTATTTGTTGACCAATAAGAATATCAGAAACTATGGTTTTTGAACCTAGTATATCTGATAAATCTTTTTCTTGTAAGTTGTTAGCTTCCATGAGTTCCCAGAGTATTGAATGGGGTTCTGATTTTTCAAGGGGATAATGATCTTGTTCGTACTTTTCGATTAAAGTCAAGAGTAAATTTAACAAAGTGGTTTCTTCTAGACTGCGATTTTCTCGATGAGATAAGGCCTCAGCTAGGTTAATAGCCTGTTCGTTTTCTGCCTCGTTTTCTATCACTTTTGGTAGATACTCGGCTAGTAACCTTCCGTAGGTATCACGGTTTAAAGTAAGGGTCATTTTTCCACTCATCTTTGTCATACTCCCCGTGAGTCAAAATGTACTTGATGTAAATTACTTGGTCTTTGTAAACGATATCTACAATTAAACGATAGGGATTACCTTTGATATTAAAGACCGTGAAATTACCAACAGCTTCCGCTTGAGAATACACAGCTTGAACTTCAGCCAGGTTTTTCCACTCTGCTTTACTAGCAATTTTATACCAAGTATTAATGGCATTAACAGCCTCGGCGTGTTTTCCAGAAAATTGCCGCAGTTTTGTACGGCTGATGATGTGCATATTCTTATTGATTTAGAATAGCTATTGTATTCTAGTTTATCATAGCCTTATTTGCGCCACCAACCCGATGTCGGGGGGGGCAGGGGGGGTGAGGGCGATTAACCATTTCTGCCATTACTTATGAAAAATGGTATTATCCAACAGAGTTTTTAGATTTATTCAGCAAACCCTAATTACAAACACTTACTTAACATCATTTTACCGTTCCCCGTTCTCTTAATCCTCTTTCAGATCGCAAATCAGCAACGCCTGGGGAGAGTTTGCTGATAGCCAAGGGCTAAGAGATGACAGAGTTGGTGATATAGTAACTAAAGATCACACTTAAATCTAACCTTGCCATAGATGCACAAATCTCGAATCTGGCAACCCCAAAAATCTCCCGTCTCTAACATCAGTTTTAGCGATGAAATGAGGTAAGAATTTTGACCAAAATAATTAGCGATCGCATTGCCGTTTATCTGCTCATCGGTGGACTCCTGTTTAGAACAATCATCGCCCTGGGGCTTTATCCCGGGTATGATGAAGCCTATTATTATGTTTATAGCCATAATCTAGATTGGAGTTATTTCGATCATCCGCCAATAGTAGCGATTTCCACGGGTTTTGGGACTTGGATCACGGGATTAGTCAATCAATTTACCATTCGCTTCGGGACTCTCCTCCTCTATACTGGCAGCCTCTGCTTGCTCTATCTGACGGCTTTAAAATTGTTCAGTCTGCCGGTCGCCAGAATGACTTTAGCGATCGCAACCCTGATCCCCATCTATGGGATTGTCTTCGGGATTCTCTCGCAGCCAGATAGTCCTTTAATCTTTTTTTGGTCATTAACAGTCTATTTAGCTGCCCAAGAATTCTGGCCAATTCGGGAAAAAAACTATCATCCTAGCTATCGTCTCGCTTATATTGGACTTGCCGTAGGATTGGCGGTTTTAAGTAAATATCATGGCTTTATTTTGGGCTTTGGTTTAGTTTTATTTTGTCTGACCACTCCCCGCTATTGGCCTGTATTTAGATCGCCCTGGTTGGGATTAGGATTTATTCTCTTTTTGATAACTTTATTGCCAATTATCTACTGGAATATTAACCATGATTGGATTTCCTTTCGCTTTCATTTAGAAGACCGTTTTTCTGGAGAACCCAAAGCCTTTAATATTCTCGGTATTCTCTCGGTTGTTGGCATTAGTATCGCCACGATGTTTCCTCCTTTCGGTCTGCCGATGTGGTGGGTGACATTTAAAAGCTTTGCCGAACAAATTCCTAACTTTATCTCGAAAAAAAGATTTTTTCATCGAGAAGAAGAATCACTAAAAAAATGGTTAATTCTCTCGGTTTCTCTGCCCTTAATCCTGGGAATGCTTTATGTAGGTGCTTCCCATTATCTCGCTCCTAGTTGGATTTTACCCGGGTTCTGGTCCTGCACAATTTTATTAGGAGAAAAGGCCAATACTTGGCAGCAATCTTCTCGAATCTGGGTAAAAAGATGGTTATGGGGATCGGGAATTTTTATCGTTACTGTTTTATCTATAGCAATGCTTCATGTTACTTTTGGCACTTTCCAAAAACCTAGTCAATACGCAATTTTTGGGGGAATTATTGCCCCAGAACAAGACCCTTCTCGGGAAATTGTCGATATCAATCAACTGCGCCAAGGCTTTGCTAATTCGCCCGAATTATTAGCCCTCTTAAAAGATTCTAGCTTCGTTTTTACCAATAGTTTTTATGTGACAGCATGGCTAGATATGGCTCTTTATCCCCTAGTTCCTATTCCCGTCACCTGTTTTAACAACGATCAAAGGGGTTATCAAATTTGGTTTAATCCTCAAGAATGGATCGGTAAAAATGGTTTATTAATTACTACAAATAGTTCTCTAGAAAGACCAGAAATAATCGATCGCTACCGTCCCTATTTCCAAGATATAACTAAAGTAGCTGTCATTCCGATCAAGCGCGGTGGTGTCGCCATCGAACAATTTCATGTTTACCAAGCTAAAGGACTAATTAAAACTTATCCTTAAAGCAGTTATAGCGGATAGGGGATAGATAAAATAGTCCATATATACTGATAACTTCTATCTCCTGAATTTTGTAAACTTTTTTACTTTTTACTTGGTAAATATGTCCATTCATCGAGTGCGTATTGCTAGAGATAAAGGGGAATTTGTCCAGTCCTTAGTTAATTTTAATCAGGGAATTGGACCCTTTCAAACCTATGCTGATGTCATCGCTTTTGCGGCGGCTTTAGGGGTAAGATATCAAGAGAGGGTGGCGATAGAAAATGTAGCGAAGGAACCCTCACCTATTAACCTAGAAATTTTTATTTCTCGTGGCTACGATACCCTAATCAAATTATTGGCAGTCAATGAATTGCAAGACACGAAAATTCTGTCTCCCCACGGGGTAGATTCGGAAGCTTTGCGAGTGACAATTTTCGAGGAATATGCCAACGCCGGTTTAGCAAGATTAGAACGAGAATTGCGCGGTGCGGTGGATTATACTGAAAGATTATTGTTAATTATCAGTCAAGAACGTTTTCGAGAAATTACTGCCACAACGGAATTCGATTTAGGCAGATTTTTGTAGTAGAAATCTTAGTTAAGTACCTAAGTAAAATTAATTACACATATCTAACCACCTCTTGCCTCTTGCCTATCTTCACTAGGAAATTAATTTTGCACGACTACTTATCAGTGTAGTTTGGTATGGGCTTTTTTCTCATAGGTGCGTTCAAATTTTGTGCGGGTGTAATTGGCAGCGATCGCTATTGCTAAAGCCAAAATTGCGAAAATAAGGGCAGTAATTTGATAGATAGACTGATTTGGGGATAAAATTGCCAGTAAAACTAATAATATCCCCATTAAAATTGCGATCTGTTTAGTTTTTACCATTTTTTCATGGGCATCGCTACAGGTGCGACAGTGGACAGTGTGACGAGAATAGCGATCGAGGGGTAAAGGATCGGATAAATCGATCGCCGTTGTCCGCTGACTGGTGTAGCCTTGATAGTAGGGAAAAGAGTCCCCATAGCGATCGAACCATTGACGTAACTCAATCACCAAGGCATCGGAACTTTTTAAGGGTAAGTATAATTTTTGTAAACTATCTCTTGACTTTTCCACCATTTGCTGCTGACTTTGAATTAAAGGTAGATCATCTTCGAGGATGCGACTTTGACGCAGATGTTCCAACCAGCGCCAACGGTATTGACGGGAGTTAACGGCAAAATTTTGGTAACGTCGCACCAGTAAGCGAGAACGACCTTGACCGAGAGAAATCCCGTATAAAGCCAATCCAGCATACCAATGGGGATTAGGCATAGAAAAACGATAATGAACGAGATTAGGGGCTATAAAATCCAGATATTTCCAGCTTTCCTGCGGATTGCGGCTATTGCGCCACTGACTGCGAATTCCCCGCGCCGAGATTTCGAGGATTTGGAAGGCCAACGGTTGAGCATTTTCCCGTTTTGCCCCGAATTCGCTGCGATCATGGCTAATATTAACATGGGCGGGATCGAAGAGATTTTCGAGTAAATAGCCCTGTTCGTAGGGCAAATCGATGACATAATCGGTATGGACACAATTGGGGTCTTCTAGGTCTTTGATGATAGGAATATCGCTTTCTTTCGCTGTTTCCTCTTCTCCTAACCAAACCCAGAGGACTCCCTGACGTTCCACCACCCGATAGGATTTAACCTTGGCATTGCGAGGAATCGGGGTATTGACTGGCAGTTGCGGAATATGGGAACATTTTCCATCCGTCTCGAACTGCCAACCATGGTACAAACATTCTAAACGCCCAGCGATCATCTGTCCGGTGGAGAGTTTCGCCAAGCGATGGGGACAGCGATCGAGCAAACAGCCCCATTTTCCCTCTTGATCGCGAAATATTAGCAATGGTTGCCCATAAAGAGAGAAAGAGTAGGGATTTTTTTGCCAATCCTGCACAAATAACACAGGATACCAACAATTTTGGTAGTGAAAATAGTCATCCCTAGGGAGGGGTTGAGATTGATCAGTGCTTGTCATGGGGATGAGAGAGAAAAAATATTGATCTTGATCATAATATCGGTGCGGCCAATTGATCTCTGTTTTTCTACTATCTTTTAATTAATCGGAAAGAGACTAGGAGAGGTTGGAAATTCCCGATAGGCGTTAATTGTAGCCAGAAAGTCGATTGTAAAGTCTTTTATTGATTTCGTATAGTAGCCAAATAATTAAAGAACAGATAGAGATGAATATCAAAGGTTTTTGAGTCAGTAAATTCTGCAAACTCCAGAATAGTTGCTGCGGTTGAGTGATTAGATACCAACTATTCAGTCGGAGAAAACGCCCCAGATAGATACCGATCGCACTTAAAAAATGGAGAGTTATTTCTAGGGGTAAAACTGCTGAATTTAGCTGACTTTGCTGACAATAACTTTTTAAATTAAGTAAGGAGAGAACGTATAGCTGAAAGCCAAGGAAAATAAAGATACTATACTGGGGAATTAAAACTAAAAAAATTAAACTTTTGGCGTAATCCTGCTGAACATAAGAGATTAAATGAATGCTATCGGTGAGAATATAGGGAGCATTGGGTAAAAAAAGCACAAAAACTAAGAGAATTAACCACCAGAGTAGGGAACGATCGAGGGCGATCCGAAATAGCCAAAAGCTAAGGATAAAGGGGATAAAGGCCAGAAAAGAATTCCAGACAATTCTCTCGGTGCTAAGGTTAAATAATTGCCAAGCATTGTGCCACCAATCCCTAGTTAAAATTATCGTTAAATCTGCCCAAATCATCCCTTAAATACCAGTCTCCTCTAGGGTTGATAAATATCCTAACCAATGTTTTAAAGATTCCGGTAAAGGGATTCTTTGTCTATTAGTGGGAGCGATGCACACATGGCGAGTTTTCGCTTTTGCGACCATGATTTCAGCCAAATAAATTTTATAATGCAATTCAAACTCGTTTTCGCTTAGGGATCGGACAGTGAAATCAATCTGTATTTGATCGCCACAAAAAAGAGGCCGAAAAAACTGTATTTCCGCTTGAGTAATCGGTAGGGCAACCGGAGAATCTTTCAAAAAATCCTTGATATTGATGCCAAATTGTGCTAAAGAAAACTCGTAGGCTTCATGACAGATCGAGAGAAGATGGGCAAAGTAAACCACACCTGCCGCATCGGTATCGGCCAGATAAATTAGGCGCTCGTAGGACATAAAAGGCTTATTGTCTTTCTAGAAAGGTTAAACTATCTTGTAGTTGTCTTAACTCGTCCCGATGAGCTTTGACAGTTAATTCCGTTTGCTGAGATTTGCTTTCCACTTTAAAAGCCACTTCTTCTAAACGGCCGACTTTTTGCCAATAGAAAACACCTGCGAGGGGAGATAAACCCACAAGAGCAAAAATATAGGGATTAGTATCGGGAAATAACACCGATAACACCAGTGAGAAGCAAAATAAACCCAAGGCCGCCAAAATTGTCAAAAATATCGCTAGAAAGGGGCTAGGCGGCACAAAACCCTGTAATCTGACAATATTCTGTTCGGGTTCGATCGCTTTGACTTGATAGGAACGCCGGTCAAAATAATCTCGCAGTTGTTCTAATAGTTGGTCGTCACTGGTACTGGTAAGATAGACACGCTGTTCGATACGCTCTTTGACGGAACCGCGAATAAAAAAGAATAATCCCACCATGAGCAGGAGAGTCAGAAAAAAAGTTGAGGAAAGAACGGAGGTATCCATGGCGGCAGTTAGGAGCGAAAAAACTTACAATTAATCCTAATTATCCTAACCTATCTTCTCCCCCGATTTAGAAGATAGACCCTAGGAGCAAAACCTCGATCGAGAATCAGAAAAATTTAACCCCAAGGCAGATTCATGGGCAACAATCTATTAACAGGATTAATCGAACCCTTACAGTATAGTTTCATGCAGAGATCCCTAATTGAAGCTATCATCGTCGGGATCATTTGTGCGGTGGTGGGAACCTACCTGATGGTACAACGTTTGGCCCTCTTGGGCGATGCCATCAGTCACTCGGTCCTACCCGGATTAGCGATCGCTTTTATTGGTAATTTTAATCTTCTCCTGGGTGCTTTACTAGCCTCAATGGTCAGTACCCTACTGATTAACTTAATCCGTAATCGTTCCCCAATCAAAGAAGATGCGGCCATGGGTATCGTTTTCTCGGCTTTTTTTGCCCTTGGCATCACCCTGATCACTCTCATCCAAAAAAACAACAAAATTGACCTTAATCACTTTCTCTTCGGCAATATTCTCGGTGTTACTGCTGCCGACATTCGCGATACCCTAATTATTGCCGTTATCGTTTTATTAACCGTTTTGCTCCTGTATAAAGAACTATTATTCTACACTTTCGACAAAATCGGAGCGCAAGCGGCGGGTTTACCAGTAAATTTATTAGATTTAGGCTTAATGCTCCTGATTGGTCTGACAATCGTTGCTAGTCTGCAAGCGGTGGGAGTAATCCTCGTTTTGTCCCTTTTGATTACCCCCGCGGCCACTGCTTATCTTTTAGTTACCCGTCTCCATCAAGTCATGGGTGTGGGTGTGGGTGTGGGTATTATTTCTAGTATCAGTGGGATGTATTTCAGTTATTACTGGAATTTACCCTCTGGACCGGCGATCGTGCTTGTCGCTTTTAGCCTATTTATGTTGGCCTTTTTATTCAGTCCCCGTCAAGGAATTTTCACTCATCCCTCTAGTCTAGGTGGTCAACTTTCTATCTGGGGAGAGATGAAAAATTTGTTGAGACGACGTTAGTTTGCAGCAGAAGGTGGGGTTTTTGGCCAGTGATCAAAAAAAGCCGACGACTGACGACTAAAAAACTGATAACTGCTATAAGTAGGTGGGTGGAATTAAATATAAGATGAACGTAGGTTGGGTTGAAGCATGAAACCCAACGCCCGATTATGTTACGCTACCGCTAACCCATCCTACAAATAATTGTGCCTCCCTACTTAAGTAGTCGGACAAAATTAATTTCCTAGTCGAGACTCCGAGACAGCAGAGGATGCCCTATCCGGTTATACTTCATCTTTATGATAAACGCCTTAAGTAGGTTTGGCTGAATAAATCTAAAAACCTTGTTGGGTAAGACTTTTAGACTTTTTGTCAATCAAAAAGTACCAGATCTGGGAGTGATCGGGGGGAAAATTCCTGGACTTTTTCCCTGAAAATTAGGTAATTGACCCCCTCAAAATCGGTAAAACCCTACACCCCCCCTGGGTTGGGGAGGCCACACCCTGTCCCCAGGAAAAACTTTTTCAGCAGACCCTAAGCAGGCGACAGTTTTTGAAAAATGGTATAAGAACTATAAATGTCGATTGATCGACTTAAATCTTAAACTAAATAATCAAGCCCGAATCGCCCGGTATTGGAGGGACAAAACAACTCGTGAGTATAACTGATTTAATCCAAAAAGGCGGAGTGGCCATGTGGCCACTGCTTTTTCTGTCTATTTTAGCTCTTAGCACTATTATCGAACGAATTTGGTTTTGGAGTCGTACTCTCCTCAGTGAGGGCCAGATTTTAAATCGCATTATGGAATCGGCCATCCGTAACTGGGATTTGGCGGCAAAAGTCGCCGGAGATTCCCGCAATCACCCCATTGGTAGCTATCTTTATGCTCCCCTGCGCTTAGAAAATCCAGATCCAGAGGTTTTTCACTTTGCCCTCGAATCGGCTGCCGATGAACAATTATCCCTAATGAAACGGGGCGATAAAATCCTTGAGGCAGTCATTGCCCTTTCTCCCTTGTTAGGATTATTAGGGACGGTACTCGGTTTAATTACCTCTTTGGCCAATATACAATTAAGTGACCTGGGAACTTCCTCCACAGCCGGAGTAACTTTAGGCATTAGTGAAGCTTTAATTTCCACCGCTACAGGCTTAATTGTCGCTATTTTTAGCCTCGCTTTCTATCGTGTTTTTCAGGGACTTTGGTTCAATCAAGCCCGAATTTTTCGCAAGGCTGGCAGTGATTTAGAAATTATCTACCGTCAACGCTGGTTACACCAAGAAGACCAACAATACACCCTCAGTGCTAACCTAGAAAAACCTCTCGATCGCTAAGTCTCCCCCTAATAACCCATGGCCGAAACTAAATCTCTTAACCACAAAAAGCCCAAAAGTAGCCATATTACGGCTCGTCCGCTCAAATTATGGCATGATCAACACCGCATTCAAGAGGATGTGCAGGTTAATATCATCCCCTTGATCGATGTAATTTTCTGTATTCTCACTTTCTTTATTCTCGGTGCAGTGGGATTATCTCGCCAACAGGCTATCAGCCTCGATTTACCGAAAGCTAGTACCGCCACCACCCCGATGCGGGAAATGTTGGTGGTTAGTCTCGATGATTTCGGACAACTCTACGTCGAAAAACAAATGGTGACTCGCGCCCAGTTGTTCGAGGCGATCAAGAATTATCATCAATATAGTCCCAATGGACTGATGGTACTGAATGCCTCCAGAAATGCCAGTTATAACGAAGTGGTTGGGGTTTTAGACCTACTGCGACAGGTAGGCGGCGATCGCGTGGCTTTAGCGACTCTATCGGGGGAGGCTAACAATCCCAGCCTGGAAAATAGCAATCCTTTGCCCAATTTGCCGACTAATCCCACCTTGCCCAGTTTACCCAATCCTCTGGGCAGAAATTAACTAGGAATGGATGCGATAGTTGAGTAATTGTTCTTCGAGAGCAGCAATGCGATTGTAGGCCGCTGTCAATTGTGCCGTTAATCGGCGAATTTGGATTTCATCGGCAAAAGAATTATCGCCATTGACAGCTGGCGCTTGTTTGCCACCGTGATCCCGGAGAATATCTTTATGATCGTAGAGGCTATTATCGGATAACTCGGAAAAACCGACCATTTCCAGGGATTCTCCCAGGGAATGACTCGATTTATCCCCAGCTAGGATAGCAATTTGCTGGCTGAGGCTTTCGACAATATCCTGTAAACGCTCGACTTTCCGATCAAGAGTGATAATCTGTTGTTGTAGTCCATTCATGCAATTACCTAGGGATTAAGGATGTTTCCCCTCTATGCTAGGCTCTGGAGGAAATGGACTATAACAATTTATGATTGATTTAACGATCCCTTTACTACCCTTAACGAAAATTTTACTAACCCCGCCCTAAAAGGGACGGAGCTTGCCTAAACCAATTTAGGCGACGCAAGTAGAGACTACCGCATCGAGACACAATCTGGCCCAGACCTCCGAATGCTTCCCTAGTTCGGATTCCCTCTAAGCTTTATTGGTAAAGCGTTGTTAGACAAGACATCTGGCGTTGTCATACTAAATCCGTTGAGTAACCCACAGAAAACGGGTTTCTCGGAGAAACCCGTTTTCTGCTCATGCAAGAGGCAAAAGGGGTCATAAATAATCAGTTTTTAATAACCGGATTTAGTATCACTGGACTTCCCCCATACATAAATACTAAAAAATTAACAAAACCCTTACTGCAGGTCGCTTCTAAGAAAAAATTGAAAAGAGGCTACTGGGTACATTTTTTACTTGAAAATGGCTGTACCGTTGACTGTAT
>NZ_JADBVM010000076.1:0-5851 GCF_020244875.1 Microcystis sp. M44BS1 | reverse complement strand
GCCAAGCTTTTCTGGTCGGAACCCCCTAAGCCGAGTTTTCCAGGTGCTGCGCCGTCCACTTGGTTTTCGAGACTGGCCTTTTAATTCTAACGTAAAGCCAACCTAGAACGGCGGGGTTTCAGACCCAAAATTTCCGATGATCGGCATTCTTTTAAATATTCTTGCCACTGCCCTGAGTTTATTGGTGGTTGATATTATCTTCCCCGGCGTTAAAGTCGATAGCTTTATTGTGGCCATGGTTGCGGGGGCAGTTATTGGTTTAGTCAACGCACTGGTTAAACCGATTCTAGGACTGCTTTCCCTACCGATTACTATTCTCACCCTCGGTGGCTTTATCCTTGTTCTCAATGGCTTTTGTTTCTGGTTAGCCTCGATTCTCGTCCCCGGATTTGCGGTTAAAGGTTTAGTGGCTTTTATCGCTGCGCCCATCGTCCTCTCTCTGGTCAACACCCCCTTAAATAAATACTTCGCTGAAAAAGGTTCCAGCGAAGTACCACAATAGTCAGTGACCAGTTATCAGTTATCAGTACCCCTAGTATAACACCTTTGATCCCAAAATCATACCTTCGTGCAGAAAAAGGCCAAAAATAAATACTTCGCCGAAAAGGGTTTCAGCGAAGTACCACAATAGTCAGTGACCAGTTATCAGTTATCAGTATCTTTAGTATAACACCCTTTTTCGATCAGTGCAAGACTTTTTGCAAATTTTAGGCCAAGAATTTTGGACCCAAACCGACTTTCGGCGCGTACACCGCCCGATCGCCTAATTCTGCTTCGATGCGTAATAAGCGATTATACTTAGCCACCCGTTCACTGCGACTGAGAGAACCAGTTTTAATCTGTCCGGCATTAGTAGCCACCGCCAGATCTGCGATCGTGGTGTCTTCCGTTTCTCCAGAACGATGACTGATGACAGAACGATAACCGTGACGGGTAGCTAGGGCGATCGTTTGTAGGGTTTCCGTCAAAGAACCGATCTGATTGAGTTTAATCAGGATCGAGTTAGCAATACCCAGATCGATCGCTTTTTGCAGACGGATAGGATTAGTCACCATCAAATCATCGCCCACCAACTGAATCCGCGCCCCCAGTTTATCGGTCAATAATTTCCAGTTATCCCAATCTTCCTCGTGTAAACCGTCTTCAATGGAAACAATCGGATAGCGATCGACTAAACTGGCCAAAAAATCCACCATTTCGGCGGGAGAATGGGCCGAACCATCGTAGAGGTATTGACCATCCTTATAGAATTCACTGGCGGCCACATCCATAGCCAAAGCCACCTCCGACCCCGGTTTATAACCAGCACGTTCGATCGATTCAATCAAAATATCCAAAGCTTCCTGATTTGAAGCCAAATTAGGAGCATAACCGCCCTCATCGCCCACACCGGTCAGTAATTTGCGTTCGTGCAAGGCCTTACCCAAAGCGGCGAATACTTCCGCTCCCCAACGCAAACCCTCCTTAAAAGAATCGGCCCCGATGGGGAAGATCATAAACTCCTGAAAATCGACGTTATTATCAGCGTGAGAACCACCATTAATCACGTTCATCATCGGGACGGGTAGCACATTGGCCATCGGACCACCGAGATAACGATAGAGAGGCAATCCCAGATCCGCCGCCGCTGCTTTGGCCGTAGCCAGAGAGACGGCTAGGATAGCATTAGCACCTAATTCTCGTTTATTGGCCGTACCATCGCGATCGATCATAGCTAAATCGATACTAGCTTGGTCGAAAGCATTCATCCCCTCCAAAACTGGGACGATTTTTTCGTGGACATTGCGAACTGCTTTCAGGACACCCTTACCACCGTAACGCTGGGGATCATCATCGCGTAATTCGTGGGCCTCAAAACTACCCGTAGAAGCACCACTGGGAACCTGGGCCAAACCGAGCGCCCCCGATTCTAATAGAACTTCCGCTTCGATCGTGGGACGGCCGCGGGAATCTAGAATCTCCCTAGCTGCGATCGCTTCGATGGGAACTTCGATTTTATCTAACATAACTTATCGTCTCCAACTCAATTTACGGGGTAATTTCGGCCGATTACTAATTGCCTAAAGGGAAATCCACGTTGACAATCTGCTTTTGATCATCAAAAACGAGGATTAAAGTATCCGTCAGTTTTTCAAATTGAATCGTCACCAACACCAGATCCACACCGTCCGTATCCGAGCCTTTTCTGACCTGAGTTCCCACAATCCGACGCACGGGGCCGGTACGCTTAAGTAAATTCTCCCAAGCGCCTTGTACTCTGGTGGGGAAAACTTCCGCTTTCAGGAAAGGGTGTAAAAAACCTCGGGCCAGGCCGTAGTCTTTATTGGCCAAGGCCGTGACAAAAGCGGTGCCAATCTCAGAAATACTGCGAAATTCGGGAAAATCGGCGGCAACTATCTGACCGGACCGGTTAAAGGTAACTATCACATCGTCGGTAACTTTCTCAAATTCAACGGTGACAATCACCAGATTGGCATTGATAGCATCGAGTACCTTGGTTTTGACAATGCGCTTAAACGGTCCAGTATTGTCAGTGACTTGGCTTTCCCAGACCTTTTGCAATTTTTCGGCAGTCCAGAGGGGTTTTAGTTGGGGTGACAAAGCTGCAATAACTTTACCGTATTGTTTAGTTCCCAACCATTCTACTAACTGCCGAGCTTGCTTTTCTTCCCGAACAGGATCACCAAGAGCGATCGCATTCGGTTCTAGGTTCGCCTGTACTGGTGAAACGCTGAACGCAGTCCAAGGCAGGGAAAAACCCATTAAACACAAAGAGAGAATCGATACCCGTTTCGCTAATGAAAGCCGCATCATTTCAGCTATTGCTCCGCAAATAAATAACGTTTTTCCACTTGACGATTGAATTGATGCCATTGTTCATCAGTTAAAGCATTCAAGATCGCTCGATCGGGCAATATCTCTCCCCTTGTTATACTGGTTTAACGATTAAAACTACCGCCGAACGCGCTTGCACCCGATAGGTTTCCGATTCAACAGCGGCGGCGGCATCTAAATCACAGGCTGCCTCGGACAATTGCCCAGCAGTATCGATGACGCGATGCCATTTTTCCTCTGGGAATAGGGGGGGTAACTGGAAGTTGAGAGATTCCCAGTAAGCGTTGAGCATAATGTGTAAATACTCATTCGCCTTGGGATGACGCAGGGAAAAAGCTAAACTGCGGGAATCTTCCGACCAATCGGGTTTACTCAACTGTACGCCATGCCAACTGAGATGGGGTTCAAGACTGGTATAGGTGACTTCTAGCAATTTTTCTTGACGGAAAAGAGCTAATTTTTTATTAAAATCGATCAGTCTCCTTACGAAACACCAAAGATCGAACTCTTGCTCTACCGCACTCCAATCGAACCAACTTAACTGGTTATCCTGACAATAGGCGTTATTGTTGCCCTTTTGGGTGCGTCGCACTTCGTCCCCCATCAACAGCATAGGTGTTCCTTGGGAAATGAACAGGATCGTTAAGAGATTTTTTATTTGTTGCAGTCGCAGGGTTTTAATCTCCTCGTTATTGGTTTCCCCTTCTATCCCACAATTCCAGCTAAAATTATCGTTGCAACCGTCCCGATTCTCCTCGCCGTTAGCCTCGTTGTGTTTCTCGTCGTAGGACACTAGATCGTTAAGGGTAAAGCCATCGTGACAGGTAACAAAATTTATACTTCTATTGACATCGGTGTCAGGTCTGTGGTAGATGTCGGGGCTTCCTAAAATCCGCGCCGCTAATTTCGTGACTATGCTGGTATCTCCCCGGACAAAAGCGCGTACATCATCGCGAAAAGGACCATTCCACTCGGAAAACCAATCGGCAAATTCAACAAATTGACCGACACTATACAATCCTGCCGCATCCCAGGCTTCAGCGATTAATTTTGTCCCGGCTAAGACTGGATCCGATTCGATCGCCCAGATCATGTTATAACCTTTTTGTAGGATCGGTTCCCCGTCCACATTACGCGATAATACGGCCGCCAGGTCAAAGCGAAAACCATCCACGTGCATTTCTGATACCCAATAGCGCAAACAATCGAGAATCATTTTGCCCACAATCGGATGACTGCCCTTGAGGGTGTTACCACAGCCGGTATAGTTGCTATAGATGCTTTTATCTTCTGCATCGAGGATGTAGTAGGTGCGATTATCGATACCTTTAAAGGAAAGAGTTGGCCCGATTTCGTCCCCCTCGGCGGTATGATTGAAAACCACATCGAGAATCACTTCGATACCCGCTTTGTGTAAAGCTTTCACCAGATCTCGAAATTCATTCAAAGGACCGAACGGTGAGCGATCGCTACTGTAACCAGCGTGGGGCGCAAAAAAGCCGATCGTGCTATAACCCCAATAGTTAGTTAACCCCGGCATGGCCGCAGCGGGATCAAAGTAATGAATCGGTAACAATTCCACGGCAGTAATGCCTAGGTTTTTCAAATAGGGTATTTTTTCGATTAATCCCGCAAACGTACCTCTTTTTTCCTCGCTAACGCCAGAATTCGGGTTACGAGTAAAACCACCGACGTGCATTTCGTAGATCAAACTGGCAGAGTAGGGAGTGCGTAGCGGTTTGTCATCTTCCCAATCGTAGCGGCCCGTATCCACTACCAGACCCCGCAAAGCTTGATGACAATTATCGCCTTTTTCGCTGGCAGCTTGTCGATCATAAATTTCCGCACCGACAATCGCTTTCGCATAGGGATCGAGAACTACTTTATCAGGATCGAAGCGATGACCCTGGTCCGGATTATCCGGACCATAGACTCGATAAGCATACACTTGACCGGCTCCAATCCCGTGAACGAAAATATGCCAATAGAAAAAGGTGCGATTTTCGTGGGGACTGAGACGAATAATTTGACTAGGTTGCGGGGAATTAGCATCATCAAATAATAATAATTCTATGGCAGTGGCATACTTAGAAAATAGTGAGAAGTTGACACCATCGGCCAAGACAGTTGCCCCGACGGGATGGCTTTTACCGTGATCAGTTTTTAAGGTCATTGTCAAGAGAGAAAAAGTGCTTAGGAGTAGTATAAGATTATTCGGCGTTTTTGAATCAAGCTATGAATGCCAAATGTGTGTCCTATCCAAAAGTTAGTTTTGGTCTAGGTTTTAAAAATCTCACCCAAGAAGATTCAGAATTCAAATCAGCAAAGCCAGATTTTCCTGGAGATAATGTGATTAATTTCCAAGACCTTGCCCCGTTCAATAAAGCTCTCAATTTTCCGATATTTCAAGGAAACAATTAGAGGATTTTTAAATGACCTTTTCCGAAGATTTTAGTCCCGATTAAGCCAATTAATTAAGTCAGCTTGAATATTAAAGTCTAGCAATGCTTCTCCTAAGTCTTCTAATTGTTCAACGGTTAGTTTTTGGATAGTTTCGGTAATATGCGGGGGAAGTTCACCAAAACGTCGCTTTAGTTGACGCAGCACTACCTTGGTTTCTCCTTGTTGAATAGCTTTTTCTCTATCTTGTTCGTATAAAGGGGCTAAACGCATAATAAATTTTCTCTCCTCCTGGGTTCTTTTGGGTAAGGCTTGCAGGTTCCTACTCAAATTGTATAATAACTTTAAGGAAGCTGATTTGAAAGGATGATTAGAAGATAATGCCTCTAATTCATCAATCGCTCTGGTTCTGGTTCCTCCTCTACCTAATAATCTTAACCAGAGGGTTTCAGGGGTTTCAGGTAATTGATGCAGTACAATAATGGCTGTGGTTAATGCTGGGGCTAAAAAATAAATTCCTTCTCCCCAATCTGGATGATTGAGAGCGGAAAAAGCAGTTATAATTCTTTGACTGGCCGTAGGAGTTATTATCCATAGTCTAGGAATATTTTCTGCT
>NZ_JADBVM010000075.1:0-2853 GCF_020244875.1 Microcystis sp. M44BS1 | reverse complement strand
TTTCCCACCATTTTAAATGTGGATCATCCCCAATTTTTCCCCCGTTTAAACCGTTGTGCCGAACGTAATTTACAATTAAAAGCGATCGATGAAAGTAGCGCTCCCCAATGGCTAAAAACAATGCGTAAGCTACCCTTACAGTTAGGTATCTTCGGGGACCTATTGCGATTGTATCTGATTAAACCCATAGATGCAGAAGCCACCAGAGAAATGGTACTTTAATCAGTTATCAGTTATCAGTTATCAGTTATCAGTTATCGGGAGACTCCGAGACTCCGAGACTCCGAGACTCCGAGACAGGAGATAGGAGATTAGTTTTATTTATTCTCCCCACACCCCACACCCCACACCCCACACCCCACACCCCACTTCCCCACTTCCCCCCTTCCCCTCTTCCCCACTTCCCCACTTCCCCACTTCCCCTCACCCCACTTCCCCACTTCCCCACACCCCAGACCCCCACTTCCCCAACTCCTTTAATCTTTGCTGCGATTCTGGGTATCTATAAAGATAGATAAACAGCTAAGGTATATCTATGTCACTGGAAGAAGGATTAAAGTGTCTGCGGCTAAAGGATTACCCAAGGGCTGTAGAATTACTGGAAGAATATTGTCAACAGTCAGCTAATTTTTATTCTCCCTCATATGTTCAAGCTAAAATGGCCCTTGCTCGGGCCTATCGCGGCAATCATCAACGGCAACAAGCGATCGCCTTAGCTCTGGAACTAGAAAATCATCTTGATCAGGAAGTTAGTCAGTGGGCCAAACGATTACTGACAATCTTTGGTGCTGAACAAAAAACCATCGGTATTACCACTAATGGGGTCAAATCTCGATCGCTGCCCAAGGCAGCACGATCTGCACAGGTAAGCGTCCGGTTATCCCGGACTATCCCCGAAAATAGACTTATTTTTGCTAAACTATTGACAATTACGGCTTTTTATGTTATTATCTCTGGTCTGTTTTTTGTCACTACCCGTTTGCTCCTCATCCCTGCGGGGACGGGTGTAATTATTGCCTTGCTCTTGACCGGTTTCTTAGGCGGACTCATCCTTTTTATCGCCCCGAATCTAATTGATTGGACACAAAAACGTCTTTATCGAGTGCGTTGGGTGTCCTTAGCGGAAATTAAACGGGATAGCCCCGAATCGGCGGCAGTAATTGGGCGTATATGCCGAGAAAAAGGGTTAAAACCGCCAAAACTAGGCATTATCGAAGATGGACAGCCCCTCGCTTTTACCTATGGCTCTCGACGGGGTAATGCTAGCTTAGTAGTTAGCAGAGGTTTATTTACCTATCTCGACGATGAGGAACTAGCGACGGTATATGCTCATGAATTAGGCCATATTTGGCAGGGAGACTTTGCCCTGATGACTATCTGTGCTAGTTTCGCTCATTTAAGCTGTTATCTCGATTCTTTTGCCCAAAATCAAGATAATAATTTTCAAGACACAGTTTTTCTAGGCCTTCTCTCACTAATTATCACCATTTTTAGGCAAATTCTTGTTTTTTGCAGTCTTTATCTGTCTCGTACTAGAGAATACTTCGCCGATCATTTTGCTGCCCAAGTTACTGGTAATCCCAATGCTTTGGCCCGTGCTTTAGTAAAAATTGCCTTTGGTTTAGTCCAAGAAAATGCCCAGTCCAGTCCCCTGTCATTAAGTATAAATGTATTAAATATTGCCCAGGAGCAGGATGCGATCATTGCCGGTAACGTTTATGGTATCGCATTGGAGTCTCGCCGGATCGGACAGAGTTTTCTCTGGGATATATATAATCCTTGGGCAAAATGGTTAGAGTTGCAATCTAATCATCCCCTGACTGGTAAAAGGATTGGCGCTTTAGCCAACTATGCCGGACAGATGGATTTAGATATAGAATTTAGTCTGGGGGAAATATTACGGCAAGAAATAGAATTAGATCGCAAGAAACTCTATCAAAACTTTTTTCTGCGACTATGTTTATATTATGCTTGGGGACTAGGCTTTATTATTGGGGTTGTCATTGCTGGGTTTCTTGGTCTGAAATTTAGCTCTTGGGCTGCATTGGGGCTAATTTTAGTCGGTGGGGGTTTGGGTATAATTATCAATCGATTAGCTAGTTATCCTCGTCTCAAAAATGCTAGTTTCAGCGATATTTTTTCTTTAACCGATAATCCTTACAGTCATCCCCTCCCAGCTATCCCCGTCCGACTACGCGGTGAGTTAATTGCTCAAGGAAAGAATTTCTTTCTTAAAGATAGCACCGGCATAATTCCCCTCGCTCCTAACTATCGTTTTGGTTTTTGGCATAAAATCAGGACTACTAACCCCCCCATGGCAGCAATAAATAATACATCAGTACGGATTCTCGGTTGGTTTCGTCGCGATTTATCTCCTCGTCTCGAATGGAGTCAAATAAATCACTCTGGCGGAAATATTCGGGGTTATCCCCGTTTTTGGTCTTTGGTTAGCGGTTTTTGCTTATTAGTCTCCGGTTTAATTATCTCAGTCACATTTTAAGAATGGGAAAAACTGCCACTTCATCCCCTTTCTAGTTTTAGGTACTTGCTGGGATAATAGCCAATTTTTGAGCGGCAATCCCTAAAATTCTCTAGTCTCACACCCCGAAAACTATTAATAAGTAGGGAGGCAAAATTATTTGTAGGATGGGTTAGCAGTAGCGTAACATGAGCGGGCGTTGGGTTTCATGCTTCAACCCAACCTACGTTCATCTTTCCGTCTTTGCTACCCATAGTTTAACTGTACGGGAACGCTCAGACTTTTATGATGCTTTAGGAATGGATGCGATCGCTTTTGACCAAGAAGTAATTCGTCAGACTAATAATACCTCCGCTCGCGCTTTTCCCACCATT
>NZ_JADBVM010000074.1:0-17034 GCF_020244875.1 Microcystis sp. M44BS1 | reverse complement strand
GGTAAATAGCTAAATTAAAGCTCAGATTTTGTTAAGAAACCCGCTTTCTCCCAGCTTCTTTCTAAAGTCGATTACTTGTGAGGGGGTAGTTGTTGCTTGTGTCATGGTTTCATTCTCTTGGGGGTTTTAATAATTATATCTTGATTTCAGATACCCGACTTCTTTAAGAAGTCGGATATCTAACCCCTTACAGTCCATATAATGCCGCTACTCTCTCATCTATCTCTTTTTCCCATTCTTCACAGTTAACCCCTTTGGCATCTAAGCATTTTTGTACTAATTTAATGATGGGTTCTTTTTCAGATTCAGAAGCGGGAGGGATGGGAAGTCGTTTAAAATTAACCCATTGAAGCATTAGTCTTCCTCCTTTATTTTCATCTCCTAAAGCAGTACAAATTGATTTAGTATATTTCCAAGCAATTTCTGAATTTAAAATGCCAAGAAGATATAGGTCGTTGAGTGGAATTATAAAAGCTTTATTGTTAAATAATAGAGATTTATTATCAAAAGCAAATCTTGATTCTTTAGCAATTTCAGGATAAACAATCTTAGGTTTTTCAAATTCTGCATAGTAATCACAAGCGCGTAATTCCCAGTAAAATTTACCTTTATCATAGCGTTTTTCTAGTTCGGGCTTCCACTGGTTTAAATGTTCAAAAATAGCAGGATATCTTTTAATATTAATTCCAATAGGGGTAACAATTAAGTATTTATCTTTATTTCTAATATGCCATTTTCGCACATCATCACCCACAGCTAAAGGTTTAATAATCTCTGCACTTTTCGGGTCTTTAGCAATTAATTCTGCTCGTTTTGCATCATCAATCCAAAAAGCTTTGTTCAATCCAGTTTTTATGCCAACATATATTTTTTTATTGACATACTCACCTAAAGGAATACCTACTGCTGCCATTTTCTGTAAACGGTTAGCAGATGACGCATCAGTTAATAACCAATTTGCTCCCTTAATCGCATCTTTTGGTAAATTCTGTCCAGTCTTTCTAATAATAGCTAAGACATCCGGATAAGGTTCTTCTAAGGATTTAACTTGAGTAAAAATCGGTAAATTACTAATTTTACTACTCTTTTGAGAGATAAAAATCATTGGGAAAGTGGCTGCACTTTCAAAAACTGGCAACTCCCCAAAATCGGTAATACTTCTCACCTGACAAGTATCAGCGATATGCTCTCTTAACTTCTCCCCATACTTTGCCCGGAACCACTTATTAGAAGAAATAAAAGCTAACATTCCCCCAGTTTTAAGTAATTGTAAAGCTCTCGCATAAAAGAAACAATATAAATCCGATGTTCCCGTATAAACTTCCGGGTAAACTTGCTTTAAAGTTGGTTTTAAATCCTTAATCAATTCCTGTCTCACATAGGGGGGATTTGCTACCTGAATATCAAAACCTCCCTCCGCTAATACCTCGGCAAACTCCACCACCCAATCAAACCCTTTTGAGATAGCTTCCTTATCACTCGCAATCACAGAAGCACTGCCATGGGTTAATAAAGCAATCTGTTTCTTAACCTCATTAATCTCCTGTTCAAGACTTTGTTTATCACTGCCTAAATGCGCTCTTAAATACTTGGCTTTAGCTTCCCTAAACCGATGGATAAACTCCTCGCGCACCATCCCAGAACCTTGGGGATTAGGAGCAGTTAGACTATCTCCTGTTTCGATTTTAAACTTCAAATTCGGTAGCGGTGGCGGATTGTCCCCATCATATTCAACCGCTAAGGAAAGCCATAACCTTAAGCGAGCAATATTAACCGCAAAAGGATCGATGTCAACTCCATAGATATTAGTTTCAATAATCTCTAACTTGCGCTGATAAACCGTTTTATAATCAATACCTTTAGTGGCAAATAAACACTGACGCAAATCTAATAACTCATGCAACATTCCCAATAAATAAGCTCCACTGCCACAGGCAGGATCGCAGACTTTAACCTGTTTTAAGGTTTCTAAAACTGCCTCTGGATTCTTTAAATTAATAGCATTATATTCGTCAACAAAAAGCTCAATCGCTTCTTTGTTTTCAGAAGTTAACTTACTGCTTAAATATCCCTTCAACGCCTCCCGACACATAAAAGAAACAATCGGTTTAGGTGTGTAATAACTACCTGATTCATGTCTTCCCGTGACTAATTCCTCAAACACTTTTCCCAACATTTCTGGGTCCACTGCTACCTCCACATCAAGGGGTGTACTCTCAGTTACAGTGAAATTAAAATTACTAAAAAGGCCCTGTAGGATAACATCGATCGCCTGATCGGGTACTATTATATTAGGATTGCGGTCATCTTCGTCTTGTTCAAATAATCCCCCATTAAGATAGGGAACTGTGCCGATTATTTGCCGAAGAAAACCACCGTTATTGATACCAATAATATCCGTTTGTTGGGGATTATTTAGTCCCGTAAAAAACAGATGAGTCAAGCGATTATGATAAAAGTTTTTGTCCGAGGTGCTGTTATCATTCTGATAATCCTGCCATAAGGTTTCTAGATAGTCTGTTTGTTCGTTAAACTTCAGCCAACCCTTTTTCTGGATAAAAACAATAAACATCAGGCGATTAAATAGCTTCTGAGTAAATAGTCTTCTCTGGTCAGCATTAGGGATAGTTTTAGTAATTAATTGCTCAACTTTTTCAAAGACCGAGCGATACTGTTCAAAAAATTTCTTAGTAACTTTCTCAACATCAAAAGCTTCATCATGACGTTCCTGAATCCCTAAAGGAGACTCGGAACTAATATTATCTAAATCCAGTAAACTTAGGCGTTCTGTGGCGGTTCGTAACTGTTCCCCCGGACCCACTGTAATTCGCCGCAAGACTTGCCGTTTTTCTTGTTTAACATCATATTTAACATTGATAAAATGCCACCGTTCTTGGTGGAAATCAGAGAAAACAAAGAGAGAGTAGGGATGGTTTTTTAGCAGTTGATTGATGACAAGACGCTCTAAATTGAGCGACAGTTGATTAGAGTTAAGACGAGCATAAATAACCTGAAAATCTTCCCCTCCAGAAGCTAATAGGATTGGATCTTCTGCTAATGCTTCTACTGCTTTATCCGGCCAATTGCGTCGGGACAGGGTTTGATTTTCTCGCTCGTAATTTAACTCAGACCAGAATAATTTTTTGAGCGCATCCAATCCTCTCAGGGATAAAAGAAGGTCATAAACTGACTGCCGAAGTTCAATATCACTCATAAGTTTTCTCACGACCTCTCATTTAGGTTTACTTTCTCTAGGTAGCTGGTTATAAATCCCCCCTTGATCCCTAGGGTTGATTCATGGCAGGGTTGATTCATGGTAGGGTTGATTCATGAATCAACCCTACCCTTAATAAGGGGGGTGTCTGATTTTAACACCTAACTATTTAGGACTTTTGCCACTTCAGTTAAATTGTATCGGGATCGATGCCTAATTCTCGTAGTTTTTGTGCTAATTTTTCCTTAGCTTGTCGTTCCCTTTCTTTCTCTAAAAGAGCCTGTTCTTTCTCTAAAAGAGCCTGTTCTTTTGCCTGTCTTTGCTGTAATTCCGCTTCTTGAGGAGTGGGGACTAATTGACCATCGGCGGTAAAATAACGCAGTTTACGGTCAAATATCCCTAAATATAATCCTAACTGTTCACTCCAGAGATAACCCCGGTCATTGGGAGAAATGGCTTGATATTGTCCCTCAATTAGTCTAAATCCTTGGAATTCTAAACTATTAGGATCGAACCAAAAATAATTAGGAGTGCGAAAGGTATTTTGATAGAGAGTTTTCTTGTTATTGCGGTCAATATTGGCCGTAGAATCGGAGAGAATCTCGACAATTACATCGGGATATTTACCCTGTTCTCCCCAAACTACCCAACTTTTGCGGGGACGCTTTTCGGTATCTAAAACCACAAAAAAATCGGGACCACAGAAATCACGTTTTTTTAGTTGTTCCGCGTTGTAGTAGATAGTTAGATTTCCCGAAGCGTAGTAATCACTCCTCTCGCGCCATAATAATTCTAGACAACTAAGGAGAATGATGATCTGTTGCAGGTGTAGATCACTTTCCAAGGGTGGTTCATCACTCCATAAATCTGTGGGGGGATAGGTGACATCTGGGATCATGTCTAGGGCTGTCATGACTTTTCCCGGTATTTTAGGATTGATTAATTATAGCTTTTTCTCACAATTGCAGAGATAAGGCAGGGCGGGATTTTAACCTAACTTAATCCTACACCTTGACCGATCGCCTTCGGCACTTTATCCTAGCGCCATGGGCAAATATCTTAAAACTTCTATACAATAGCGCCAATAAGCCCGATAACAACGATGACTGAAACCCTAATTCAACCCGCAACCCTAGTAGAACTCTTACGTTACCGCGCCACCACACAACCGGATGGCCATGCCTACACTTTTCTTATCGATGGTAAAAAAGAAACCCCACCTTTAACCTACAGTGAACTCGATCGCCAAGCAAGAGCAATCGCCGCCTATTTGCAAAAATACCAAGCTCAAGGAGAACGGGCCCTGTTACTCTATCCTCAAAGTTTAGAAGTAGTGGCCGCTTTTTGTGGTTGTCTCTACGGGGGAGTGATTGCCATTCCTGTCCCCCCACCGGAATCGGGACGACTTAAGCGCACTCTGCCCCGTTTACGGGCAATTGTCAAGGATGCTAATGCCACCTTTGCCCTAGTTACCGAAAGTATTCTGACTCTTATTGAAGGTGTGAAGGAAGAATTTCCAGAATTCGACCAAATGAAATGGATTACCACCGAAAGCATTGATATTTCCCTGGCGGACCAATGGCAAGATCCCCAGGTGGATAAATCGGCGCTTGCTTATCTGCAATATACCTCCGGTTCGACTAATATCCCCAAAGGGGTGATGCTAAGTCATTTTAATCTGATGCACCATTGCGGTTACTTGCAAAAAGCTTGTGGTTACGAACCGGATAGCGTTACCCTCACTTGGATGCCCTATTTTCATGATTACGGGTTAGTCGAAGGTATCACCGTCCCCCTCTACAACGGTACACCCTGCTATCTGATGTCTCCCTTTGCTTTTATTAAGCGTCCGATGCAGTGGTTAAAAAATATTACTAAGTACAAAGTTACTCATAGTCAAGCCCCCAACTTCGCCTATGATCTTTGTACTCGTAGGATTAAAGCTGCCGATTTAGCGGAATTAGACCTGAGCAGTTGGCAGGCTGCGGGAAATGCCGCCGAACCGATTAACCCAAAGGTTATGGCCAAATTTGTCGATACTTTTGCAGATTATGGCTTTTCTTGGCAAACTTTCGCCCCTGCCTACGGATTAGCTGAATATACCCTCTTGATTTCCAATAAACCCAAGGGAACCACCCCAATTATCACCGCTTTGGATGCCACCGCCTACGAACGCGGTAAAATTGTCCCTGTAGGCTCCGATCGAACCACGGGAGTTAGATATGTCCCCAGTTGTGGTCGTCGCGTCTGTGATACCCGTATAGCTATGGTTAATCCCGATACTTTCACCCTTTGTGCAGCCGATGAAGTGGGCGAAATTTGGGCCAGTGACCCCAGTATGGCCGCTGGATATTGGCAACGGGAAGACGCAACCAAGGAAACTTTTCAAGCTTATCTTGCTGATACGGGAGAAGGACCGTTTTTACGCACCGGAGATTTAGGTTTTCTTCTCGATGGGGAATTGTATATCACGGGAAGGATTAAGGATTTAATTATTGTCCGTGGTAGTAATCATTATCCCCAGGATTTAGAATGGTCAGTACAGCATCTTAATGAGGTTTTTCGTCCCGATTATGGCGCCGCTTTTTCCATTGAAGATAACGGGGAAGAACAGTTAGTTATTGTCCAGGAATTAGAACGTCGCAGCGGTGAGTTAGATACGGCCAAATTAATCGCCGATATCCGTCAGGAAATCGCCGAAGAACACGAAATTATGACCCATGCCATTGTTTTGGCTAAATCGGGAACAATTCTCAAAACTGCCAGCGGCAAAATTCAACGCCGCGCTATTAAACAGAATTTTCTCAATGGTAATATGAGTGTTATCGATGCTTGGTCAGAAAATCCTCAGTTAGTTAGTAAATTCGATCGCTCTAATTCTCAAACAGAAGCATAGTTTTTCGGGTGGGCATCGCTCACCCGATCGAGGATAAATAATCGTGTTAGGATTAGGTTAGGGATTAAAGTTAGGGAGAAAGTGATGTTAACTCAACTGATGGTCAAGCCCTCTTCTTGGATTGAAAAAGGAATTAAGCTATCGCCAGTAAGGGAAAATTATCTCTTTAAATTCACTGAGGAATTGCAGTGTCGATTAGAGGAACTACGGGAACTAGAAAAAAATTCCCAACTTAATTCTCAAGAAACCGCAGAATTAGCCGGTATTTTAGAGTTAAACGAGATTTTCACGCTCTTAAATGCGAGAATAGTTGCTGAATCTAAATGATTAGTATCACCACTCGATTACAAGTCCGAGCAAGAGCCAACTATCTGTGTGAATACTGTCATTCTTCAGAAGAAATTAGTGCCGCACTATTTGAAGTAGATCACATTCAGCCCAAATCTTTAGGAGGCAAAGATGAATTGGCAAACTTAGCTTTAGCTTGCCAAAGATGTAACAGATATCGCTACAATTTTATCAAGGCAATTGATCCGAAAACAGAACAAGAAGTAGAAATATTCAATCCGCGCCAACAGCATTGGCAAGAACATTTTATCTGGACACCAGATGCTTTAAAAATAGTGGGACTCACTCCCATCGCTAGGGCAACTATTGAACGTTTGGACTTAAATGATGATAATCATAATGAAGGTTTTATCGTTAAAGTTCGTCGATTATGGATTCAGGGAGGTTGGCATCCACCCAGCACCGATAAAAAACAGGAATAAGTAGGGAGGCACAATTATTTGTAGGATGGGTTAGCGGTAGCGTAACATAATCGGGCGTTGGGTTTCATGCTTCAACCCAACCTACGTTCATCTTATATTTAATTCCACCCACCTACTTAATAGCTTATAAGTTTTTTTCCAGAGGTCAAAATGATTGGTACTCAACAGGAATTATCTAGATTTCCAAAATATTTAAATGATCAGGACTCCAGGAATATAATACTAAATCCCCAATTTTTTTGAACAGAACAAGTAAGGGCGAAGCATTCTGATTATCGCCCGAATGCTTCGCCCCTACAGGACCCTTGACTTGTGGGGAAAGTTAGAAATTAATAGGCAAATAATCCCGATATTAATAAAAACGTCGGCCAGATTAAAAACAGGAAAATTAATCAATCTAAAATCGAGAAAATCCACCACATAACCAAACAAAAAGCGATCGATACCATTGCCGAAAGCCCCTGCTAAAATAAAACCGTAGGCTAATTGTTCCCAACGACTTAAATGGGGTCCAAAGTAAGCAAAAGCCATTAATGCCAAACTAACCAATAAGGATAGCCATTTTAGCCAACCAACACCGCCCCGAAAAGCACTAAAAGCCGCCCCAGTATTAATCACATAGGTGAAATGAAAAACCCCCGGAATAATCGGGAAAGTATCACCGATTTGCTCAAAACTCTGCACGGTTATATACTTAGTTACTTGGTCTAAAATTAGACCAATCACCGCCACTATCCAAAACCAGCGATTCTTTTTTAACATTGGCTGTGGCATCAATAAAATAATAATTTACGGAAGAAAAAAGCAATAATTACCACCACACAAATTACTACTAATTGCCCTAAAAATGGCCAGACTGAATAATTCATAAATAGGGTGGGCAAACTATCGGGAAAGGTGATTTGACCGGCTTGGGGCTGAAAAATCGACAATCCCAGCATATATAATAAACCGCACAGATGAATCACTAACAAACCGGCAAAGGCACTTAAAGCTAGGGTTTCTATCTTGGCGCGCCAGCGAAAAGCCAACCAACCACACAGCCATGCTCCCGGCATAAAGCCTAAAATATAGCCAAAACTGGGTTCTTTTAGATAACCCATTCCCCCACCCTGAGCAAACACAGGCAACCAAGTTAAACCGAGAAAAATATAGGCCACCTGGGCGAGAAGCCCGGCATTTTTGCCCCCCAGACAGCCCGTTAACAATACTGCCCCAATTTGGTAAGTTATGCCTAGTTTTTGCGAAGATAGACCCGCAGCCGACCAACTAGCTAGGCTTACTGGAACAAATGTACTAAAAATTGTCAGCAACAAACCAATCAAGGCCCAGATTAACTCATTGGGAACCGATGCGGAAGTGCGCCGGGGCGGAGAGCCTCGTCCTCGACGTGATTTAGGTTGCCTGTTGGGGTTGGTATTCACCGGGGATGGGGGCTTCTCCTCCTATTAAACTAAGATCAGCCAACATCGCCTGATCCTGTTGGGGGGGTTGTCCTAGAGTGGTCAAATAATGCCCAATCAGCATAGCATTAATTCCCGATTTTAGCCCCAGATTTTGCAATTCTCCCATCACCGCCTCTCGTCCCCCGGCATAACGGAGGATTTGTTGGGGTAAGATAAACCGGAAAATAGCGATCGCTTTTAGAGCAGTAAAAGGGTCTAGTTTGGGTAAATGACCTAAAGGGGTGCCACTTCTGGGGTTTAATAGGTTAATCGGCACGGATTCCACTGCTAATTCCGCCAAGGAAAAAGCTAAATCAATGCGATCGGTCCAACTTTCCCCCATACCGATAATTCCCCCCGTACAAGCTTGAATTCCCGCCGCTTTCAGGTTTTTTACCGTTTCTACCCGATCCTGCCAACTGTGGGTGGAGACGACGTTAGGATAAAAATTCTCGGAAGCTTCCAGATTGTGATTATAACGGGTAACTCCAGCTTCTTTTAAGGCCTGGGCTTGGGCAAGGGTTAACTCTCCCAGGGCGCAGCAGGGTTTAATCTTGGCTGTTTCAATGATTTCTTGAACTGTGGCCAGTATTTCCTCGAATTCCTGCGATTTAGGGCTATTATACTTTAATCCCCGACCTTGACTAACTAAACAGAAACGTTTGGCCCCCGCGTCGGCTGCCGCTTTCGCATGGGTGACGATTTCCTCGCGACTTTTTAAACCGTAGATAGGCGAATCTTGACCGGGATGGTGGGCGGATTGGGAACAAAAACTGCAATTTTCCGAACAACTTCCCGATTTTATGTTGATAATGCTACATAAATCCACCGTATTACCACAACAGGCCTGACGAATGCGATCGGCAGCTTCACATAAGCTGAAAATATTTTCCTGACCTTCGATCGCAGTTAAAGCTAGGGCCTCTTGCTTACTGAGTCGATCGCCAGCGATAATCTGATTAGCCCTAGTCTGTAACCAGTTTTTTAAGGCTTCTCCCTCCACGGGGATAGATTGAGTAGCGGTGTGTGTAGAGACTTGTACCACGTCGTTTATGCTCTGACTAAGTTAGGCTCATCTTATCATTGTTCAGTTACCCGGGAAAGATTAATAAAAAACTTTAGAAAAAAATACTCTTTTGTGCTAGACTACCCGCAAAAGTTATCTTGTCTCCGATTTTATGAAAGTTATTCCCACGGAAATTCCTGATGTTTTAATCATTGAACCGCAAGTTTACGGAGACGATCGAGGTTTTTTCTTGGAGAGTTTTAATCAGAAAGATTTTCGAGAAAAAACTGGGGTTAATACCACTTTTGTCCAGGATAATCACTCTATGTCCTTAAAAAATGTCCTGCGAGGATTGCACTATCAAATCCCCAATCCCCAGGGTAAACTGGTGCGAGTAGTGAGCGGTAGTGTTTTTGATGTGGCCGTGGATGCGCGTCAAAGTTCCCCCACTTTTGGGCAATGGGTAAGCTGTGTTTTAAGTGCGGAAAATAAACGAATTTTCTGGGTTCCCGAAGGTTTTGCCCATGGCTTTCTAGTTCTCTCTGAACGAGCCGAATTTCTCTACAAAACCACTAATTATTATTATCCCCAGTACGAAAAAACCATTTTATGGAATGATGCTGATTTAGGGATTGATTGGCCTCTAGAGATTCCCCCGATTCTCTCCCCTAAAGACCAAGCTGGACAACCCTTTAAATCCGTGGAAATTTTCCCCTAAAGACGATGAAAAAAGTTTTATTAATTGGTGCCAAAGGTCAAGTAGGACAAGAGTTACAAGTAACTTTACCCCAGTTAGGTGAAGTTATTAGTATCGGTCGAGAAGAACTAGATTTAACTAACTCGGAAAAAATCAGCCAGTTAATTAGGGAAATTCACCCCGATTATCTGGTTAATGCCGCCGCTTATACGGCAGTGGATAAAGCCGAAATCGAGCCAGATTTAGCCTATTCTATCAATGCTACAGCCCCAAAAATTATGGCGGAATCTGCCGAGAAAATTCAAGCTAAATTTCTCCATATTTCCACAGATTATGTCTTTGATGGTCGGAAAAATACCCCCTATCTAGAAACCGATCTAACTAATCCTTTAGGGGTTTATGGACAATCAAAGTTAAGGGGAGAAGAGGAGATTAAAACTGTTAATTCTCAGGCAATTATCCTGCGGACCGCTTGGGTTTACGGCAGTTATGGTAAAAGTAATTTTGTCAAAACTATGCTGAGATTAGGCAAAGAAAGAGAGGAGTTAAAAGTAGTTGTTGATCAGGTGGGAAGTCCCACTTGGGCAAAAGATATCGCCACGGCCATTACTCAGCTTTTAATTAATGTCGATAATCCCACAGGAATCTATAATTTTACTAATAGCGGTGTCGCCAGCTGGTTTGATTTAACTAAAGCTATTTTTGAGGAGGCAAAAATAAGCGGTATTTCCTTAAAAATTCAGAGAGTAATTCCCATTACTACTGCTGAATATCCTACCCCAGCAGTGCGTCCGGCCTATTCGGTTCTTTCTGGTCAAAAAATCTCGCAACAATTGGGTTATATTCCTCCCTATTGGCGAGATTCTCTCAAAGCGATGCTCAACCAACTATTTAATCTTTAAAACTATGAAAGCACTAATTTTATCCGGTGGTAAAGGTACGAGATTACGTCCCCTAACTTATACTGGGGCAAAACAGTTAGTTCCCGTGGCCAATAAACCGATTTTATGGTATGGAATCGAATCAATTGTATCCGCAGGAATTACCGATATTGGCATTATTATCAGTCCCGAAACTGGGGAAGAAATTCGTCAGACCACGGGCAGTGGTGAACAGTTTGGCGCTAAGATAACTTATATTCGCCAAGATCAACCGGCTGGATTAGCTCACGCGGTTAAAACTGCCCAATCTTTCCTAGGAGATTCCCCCTTTATTATGTACTTGGGTGATAACCTAATCGAGGATGATTTATCGCCCTTTTTAGACTCTTTCCAAAAACAGTCCCTTGACGCTTTAATTCTCCTGCGAAAAGTCTCTAATCCTAGTGCTTTTGGGGTGGCAAAAGTAGATGAAACTGGCAAAGTTTTATACTTAGTCGAAAAACCCAAAGAACCTCCCTCAAATTTAGCTTTGGTGGGGATTTATTTTTTTGCCCCCACCATTCACCAAGCGATCGCATCTATTCAACCTTCGGGCCGGGGTGAGTTAGAAATTACCGACGCTATCCAAGAATTAATCAATCAAAATAAAGCAGTAGAAGCGAATAAACTACTGGGTTGGTGGTTAGATACGGGTAAAAAAGATGATTTATTAGAAGCAAATCGGATTATCCTCGATACCTCTCTAGAAATTGCTTTACAGGGAGAAATTGATCCTAATAGTCAGGCGATCGGACGGGTACAAATTGGCCAGGGTAGTAAAATTATTAATAGTACCATTCGCGGCCCTGTCATTATTGGAGAAAATTGTCACATTGAGAATTGTTTTATCGGTCCCTACAGCAGTATAGCTAATGGCACAAAATTAATCGATGCCGACATAGAACACAGTGTAATTCTCAAAGATGCCACGATTATTGGCATTCATCAGCGCATAGTTGATAGTGTGATTGGACGACGGGCAAAATTAGAAATTGCTCCCCAACGTCCAAAAGCTTTACGCTTTATGATTGGGGATGATTCCCATGTGGAATTAGTGTAGTTATCGGGGATTAACTGCCTGTTTAATTAATACCGGAGGATCGAGAATTTCCTTAGCTAATTCCGCGGCGGTTCCCCGGTTTTTCTGGCAAAGATTGACATTTTTAGGAGAAAAAAGCCCACCTAACTATGTTATAATCAAGAGTCTGACCTATTTTACCGTTCTAGAACTATGACGCAACAGTATCGCATTACCCTACTACCCGGCGATGGCATCGGGCCGGAAATCCTCGCTGTCACCGTAGAGATACTGAAAGTCATCGGTAAAAAATTTGACCTCCAGTTTGACTTCCAAACCGCTTTAATTGGAGGGGCAGCCATTGATGAAACCGGCAATCCTCTCCCCGAAGCAACCCTGAGCGCCTGTAAAAATAGTCATGCTGTTCTCTTGGCCGCTATTGGGGGTTATAAATGGGATAATTTGCCTCGGCAGCAAAGGCCAGAAACGGGATTATTAGGCTTAAGATCCGGTTTAGGTCTTTTTGCTAATTTACGTCCTGCCACCATTTTTCCGCAATTAATTGACGCTTCTAGTCTCAAACGGGAGATTATCGAGGGAGTGGATATCATGGTGGTCCGGGAATTGACCGGGGGTGTTTATTTCGGTCAACCGAAGGGGATTTTTGAGACAGAAACGGGAGAAAAATGCGGTGTAAATACCATGGTTTACTTGGAATCGGAGGTGGACCGCATCGCTAAGGTAGCCTTTGAAATTGCCCAAAAACGCGGCAATAAACTCTGTTCCGTCGATAAAGCTAATGTTCTCGATGTTTCCCAACTCTGGCGCGACCGGATGACGAAAATGGCCGCTAATTATCCCGATGTGGAACTTTCCCATCTCTACGTCGATAACGCGGCCATGCAGTTAGTCCGGGCCCCCAAACAATTTGATACTATCGTCACGGGCAATTTATTCGGTGATATTCTCTCCGATGAAGCGGCCATGTTAACCGGTAGTATCGGAATGTTACCCTCCGCTAGTTTGGGGACTGCTGGGGTGGGAGTTTTTGAACCTGTCCACGGTTCGGCCCCAGATATCGCCGGCCAAGATAAAGCCAATCCGATCGCCCAGATTCTCAGCGCTGCTATGATGTTAAAATATGGGCTAAATCAGCCTTTAGCGGCAGCAGCACTGGAAAAAGCCGTCGAAAAAGTCTTAGAGTTTGGTTATCGTACTGGAGATATTTTCTCAGAAGGTATGACCCTAGTGGGATGCCAAGCTATGGGCCAGGCCATCCTGAAAGTTTTAGAATCCTAACAAAAGTGACAAATTCGGAAATCGTCATATACCATTGATTTAATAAATACGTCAATTTAATCGTGGGGAGACGAGTGAGATGGTGGCCCTATCCCAGAAAACAGAACAACAGCGTGTCGATATGGAAATCCCAATTTTGTTAGATCCTACTGTCTTAAGGGCAGCCAGACGCATTTATCGCATCTACTGTACCCTCAATAGCAGAGTTAGTAAACGTCCTTTCGGTGTCGCTATTAACCGCGACAATCATCGCGGCCAATTGATTTTTAACAATAAACCGATTCTACTCCCTGGAGAATGTTTCGTCCCGATTAAGCAAATCGAATCGGAAGCATATTAATTTTTGTGAAGATTTGCCCTAAATATCTTGCCAAACGTCAGCTAATACCCACTGGCGTAATTTTTTTGTCTAATATAAAAAGATGTTCGGGAATAATCTTAACTCTACCCTAATCCAAGACCTCGATCGCCTAGAAAATCGTCTTCGGGAAATCCCCCTCGAACCGGGGGTTTACTTCCTGCGCGACCAAAATGGCGAAATTCTCTACATCGGTAAATCCAAAAAACTCCGGTCTAGAGTCCGTTCCTATTTTCGTCCCAGTCAACCCCTCAGTCCCCGCATTGCTTTGATGGTGCGACAGGTGACAGAAATTGAATTTATCGTCACCGACACGGAAGCAGAATCTTTGGCCCTGGAAGCTAATCTAATTAAACAACATCAGCCCCATTTTAATACTCTCCTCAAGGACGATAAAAAATATCCATACATTTGTATTACTTGGTCGGAAACCTACCCGCGCATTTTCATCACCCGCAAACGTAGCATAAATAACCAAAAAGACCGTTATTATGGTCCCTACGTCGATACCAGGCTGCTGCGCTACACTTTACACCTAATTAAACGCACTTTTCCCCTGCGTCAACGTCCCCAACCTCTGTTTAAAGACCGTCCCTGTTTAAATTATGATATCGGTCGTTGTCCGGGGGTTTGTCAAAAATTAATTAGTCCCCAAGATTATCGAGAAACCTTGCAGAAAGTGGCGATGATTTTTCAGGGAAGGACGGGGGAATTATTAGACAAATTAGCGACAAAGATGCTCGCAGCGTCGGAAAACCTAGATTTTGAACAAGCGGCCACGATTAGGGATCAAATTCGCGGATTACAGGCCCTTAATACCGATCAAAAAGTCTCTTTACCTGATGATACCGTATCCCGGGACGCGATCGCTTTAGCCAAGGACGAGCAGCATTGTTGCATACAATTATTCCAGGTGCGTTCCGGTCGTTTGGTGGGACGTTTGGGATTTTTTGCCGATAGTCAGTCAGCAAACGAGGGAGAAATCCTGCAAAAAGTTCTGGAAGAACATTATTTATCGGTGGAAGGGGTGGAAATTCCCAGCGAAATCCTGTTACCCTGCGAATTACCGGAAGGTGAGGTGTTAGCGGGGTGGTTAAGGGAAAAAAAAGGTCGCAAAGTCGAGTTAACTGTCCCCCAACGGCAAAGTAAAGCGGATTTATTAGCTATGGTCGAGAAAAACGCTCTTTATGAGTTAGAAAAGACGAAAAGAAGCGCCGACCGGGATTTACAGTCTTTGCAGGATTTAGCGGTAATTCTCGATTTACCGGCACTGCCGCACCGCATCGAGGGTTATGATATTTCTCATATTCAGGGTTCCAATGCAGTGGCATCCTCAGTGGTGTTTATCGATGGGGTGGCCGCTAATCAACATTATCGTCACTATAAAATCAAAAATCCCGAGGTTAAAATCGGCCATTCCGATGATTTTGCCAGTTTAGCAGAAGTAATTCGCCGGCGTTTCCGTCGTTATGCCGAAAATCCCGATAATATTGCCGAAAGTGATGATTTTCCCGATTTGGTCATGATTGATGGGGGAAAAGGACAATTATCGGCAGTGGTGACAGTTTTAGGGGAGATGAATTTATTAGAACAGGTAAAAGTTGTTAGTTTAGCTAAACAGAGAGAGGAGATTTTTTTACCCGGGGAATCCTCTCCTTTAGAGACAGATAAGGAACAACCCGGAGTGCAATTATTGCGTCGAGTCAGGGATGAAGCGCACCGCTTTGCTGTTAGCTTTCACCGACAACAAAGGATGCAAAAAAGTCGCCGTTCCCGTCTGGATGAGATACCCGGTTTAGGTTTTAAGCGACAAAAAGATTTATTAGCTCATTTTCATTCTCTGGATTATATTCGCGAAGCTTCCCTAGAACAATTGCAACAGGTGACAGGAATTGGGGAACAATTAGCTAAGGAAATTTATAATTATTTTCATCCTAGGTAGGGATAAGCTGTATAAAGAAGATAAGGCGGTGTGTTTTTGCGTAACAGTGCAGAAATTAGAATATTAGTATCAAGAACGAGACGCAGCACGAGTTTCTCGGATAGCCTCATTGATAGATTCTTCGATTTCTTCCTCGGAATAACGCAAGTTACGTTCTTGGACAGAATCCACGGTTTCTTCAAAGCTCAGTCTTTGTGACGTTTCTTCAAAGTATCCCTTTTTTGCGCCTTTTTGTCCTAAAGCTGATTCGGTTAGTGACCAACGTACCATGATTTTTCTCCTTTAGCCCCTAAACGCATAAACATCATAACCCATTTCTAGCAACAATTAGAAAGAATAAATTTTAACCTCAGATAAGGTGCTTTACACCCAACTAAGAATAACCGTTGGGGTGGTTGGGTTTCGCTTTTTCAATCGAATTGAGCCATTTTCGACCCCGTATTGTTTCGCTTAACTCAACCTAGGAGGCCGAAAACCTAGACTAACGCGGAGTAACTTCACTCAACGCTTCTTGCAGCACTTCATCACTCACACCATGACGCTTCAAACTAGCAACAAGAGCAGAAATTGTATCTCCCTCTAGACGCTCCAAATCCGCACGCAGCCCTTGTCCAATGTAAGCACGCATCAAAGGTTGATAACCTGAGAAACCAAGCAACGGTGCAACCCGCTTTAAATCTTCAATCACATCTTCGGGAATACGAATCGTGATTGTAGTCATAGGGCGATTTTTCTCCAGTCGTTTTTTTAATGCCTCAACTTTCATAATACCATCATGGTTGATCGGGTTAATCCTAGATTTCTCGTCATTCCAAACAAAAATAATGCCACTGAGGACAAAATAGACATCCATACTTGTAGTATGGGCAGGATGTATTTACATTGTCAATACTTTATTAACACACCCTACGAGAGCAGCAATTACTGTAGGTTGGGTTGAACGAAGTGAAACCCAACTAAGAATAACCGTTGGGGTGGTTGGGTTTCGCTTTTTCAATCGAATTGAGCCATTTTCGACCCCGTATTGTTTCGCTCAACCCAACCTACGAGGCTACGAGGCTCTAGGCTTATTGACAGATAAAAATCAATTCAGGGTAATTTTAGGCTAATCTGCGACTTACCGACTTAAGTAGGCAGGTGTTAAAAGTTCTCAGACACCCCCCTTATTAAGTAGGGAGGCAAAATTATTTGTAGGATGGGTTAGCGGTAGCGTAACCCATGCAGGCGTTGGGTTTCATGCTTCAACCCAACCTACGTTCATCTTATATTTAATTCCACCCACCCACTTAAGGCTATCCATTAGTCACATCTTTCTTAACATAAAATTTGACAAAAAGAGAAAAGTGTGCAAGATGGCTCAAGGGGGTTCTATGGGGGAACCAATTTGATGAGATAGTTTCCAAGTCTGGCTGATATCATGTTACCTTCCCAGTCCCAACCAAATGGTTTTAACACCGGGTTCACCGTCG
>NZ_JADBVM010000073.1:0-18007 GCF_020244875.1 Microcystis sp. M44BS1 | reverse complement strand
TTCCTTGGCAAAGGTATCATCATCTGTGATTTGTTGTCTAATTTCTTCAAGGTGATCGTGATAGTAAGAAAGGGCCGCGTAAACATCAGCTAAAGTAATGCTGGGATAATGATAAACAATTTCATCGGGTGACATTCCCAGACGTTCGTGCCAAATAACGACATCTTGGACTTTGATGCGATGACCTGCGATGCGCGGTTTACCGCCACAGGTTTCCGGGGTAATTTCAATGTGATTGATTAAAGTTGTTGTCATTGATAATAACGAATTTGTCCAACTGTAGGGGTGCAATGCTTGCCATTGGTGTCATATATATTATATCACGTCAAGGTTTATAGAATAATTTTATTATGACAACTCTTATAAACTTGACACTAATTGAGGCGCGACAATAGTTTCTAGGGAAAAAGCATTCAGACCCGTTAAGTTTCTGGCCTGTTCCAAGGTGATTGCACAAATGTTCCCATTTTTATCAAGATCGACCAAGGTATTTTCATTGATTTCTTGAGTCTCGACAATAGGATTGTTATTGAACTCTAAATATAGAGTATCCGTATCTTGAAAGTAGGTGATTTTCATGGCTTAAAATTCCTATCAAAAAAAGCATTGTGAACTGTGATACCATCTTCGAGTAAGACAACCCTCAACGCTTTGTTGTCTATTTATTCAATATCAAAATGTTGAGTTTTCTTCAAAAATATTTTTGATAAAATCATATTGTTTAGGGAAAAACTGCCTGTTTGTATAATACAAAGGAGATTTTACATGAATATAACCTTTAGCATCATTTGCCCATTCACCGAGCAACATATCGTCACCATATAAATAACCATGAAACTTTGGAAAAGTATGCCAATATTTAATTTCTATTTCTACATTATTTTGCCTCAGTTGTTCATCCTCAAGTATAAATTCAAGGTTTCGATTAATCTTATTTTTAAAGTTTATCGATAATCGATTGGTTGAGATATATATATCAATAAGTTCATCACTCAATCTTTTCAGTATGAGCCTACTAATTTTAGGCTTTTTATCTAAATTAGCCTCATGAAATATTCTTGTAATCCATGCGTAAACAAAGTCTCCCTCTCCAATTGAAACATATAAGTCGTTCAGGATGTCTTTTTTTGTGACAATGTCCGTGAGAATTGCATAGTACTGTTCTGACCTTGTAAGCTGTTCGACTTTTCCAGTTAAATCAAATGTGAGAAGTTGCAGATTTGCTTCGGTTTGAGGCTTAGCATCCATTAAAGCAGTAACAGTAACAGGAGGCGCGGCGGTTTTCTCAGGTCTAGCGATCGCTTTTTTAGAGGGTTCAGAGCGCCTTTTATGCCACTCTTCCGAAAATTTAGTCAAATTTGTTGTCTTATCGTCGTATTTCGCCCACAGAGTTAGGGAGAACCGCCATTCCTCACACCCCTGCTTTTCATTTTCGTGACGCTCATCCCGAAGAATGCCTAGATAATCGGCCAAATAGTGGCTAATCGCGTCCCTAACTTGATCTTTGGTCAATTTTTCCCCTTTCTGCTCTGCCAAGCGTACTAAAGCCGCTAAATTCGTCTCAACCCGCAAAAGTTTCCCCTCTTCCCCTAGAGCCAGCTTGACTCCCCAATCATTATCCTCACATTGACAGTGAGCCACATGATCTAATAAGACTTCAAACAAGCGTTTGACCCTTTTTTCAACAGTTTCGCCATAACTCTTCTTAGGCATGGGATTAGATCGGTAGAGGTTTGGGATAGCTTATTTTAGTCTATTTTTTGAGATGATGAAAAACACCTAAGGGACTTGCGCTTTGATAATGTACCTTTTGGGCGAACGCAGTTCGCCCCTACATTGTGGACAAAATTTGATAATGTAGGGGCGCAAGGCTTGCGCCCTCCGATCGATCAGGTTTGCTGATCACCATAAGTAGGGGGAGAGCCTTCAAGATGTTGATGATGAAAAACACCTAATCAGGCAAAACCTAGGGGCCGAAATTGAGCATCGTTGATGATTTTAACCGTTTCTCCTGATTGCTTAATCACAAATAAACCGCGCCGATAAGCATAACTATCTATCCCCTGATCGATTTCAATCCCCGCTACTGCGCCATAAACCTGAAAGTCTCGAAATTGGGGAAAGGCTAACTTAAATCGCTGTAATCGATCGAGAAAGTCATCTACATCATCCTTCGAGAGTCGAGATTTACACTCCACCGCCACTAACTCACTGCCATTCACCGCCAGAATATCAATTTCCATCGCTGCCCCGGGACGTTTACTTTTTAAACGACTCATGGTTTGGGTGACATCAATCCCCCGCTCTTGAAATAACTGCACAACCGCCGGCTCTACCATTTCTTCGACAAAACGCCCCCAACGGGTGGTTAAGTTATTGACGGCTTCGGTGGTGGCTCGTACCTGTTTTTTCAATTCTTCCATCGTGCGATCGGCTTCAGCCCGGCGGCGATCGGCTTCAGCCCGGCGGCGATCGGCTTCAGCATTGCGGCGGTCCGCTTCGGCATTTCGTTGTTCAGCTTCAGCACTACGGCGGTCCGCTTCAGCACTACGGCGGTCCGCTTCAGCACTACGGCGCTCGGCCTCTTTTTGGAACTCGGCAAATTGAGCCTCGGTTCTTTCAAACAGTTTGTAAATATCGGCGATCGTAATAGCTTCTGACATGGCGTGTTCTTGTCTATTTGAGCAAAGCCGATCCTATTCTAGCAACTCGGTCGAATGTGCCAGTTTATCGGGAATTTAGCCCCGATATTAATAAACCGATCGCTTCTGATCTAGATTCCTGTTTAATGGCCTTATGTGATAAATTTCTGGCAATGTTTGAAGCCTATCACGTTCCGCTCTATTTAAAACTAGCTTTATAAGTAATGGCGGGAAGCGGATTTGAACCACTGACCTTCGGGTTATGAGCCCGACGAGCTACCAGACTGCTCTATCCCGCGTTGCTTTATTTAGTATAGAACTAAATCTCGGTAAATGCCAAGGAGTTTGTAAAATTACTTTACATTTACCGTCCGACCAGAAGTTAATACTTACGTTCCACGGGGGTGAAATCCTGAATCACTACGGGCATATAGTCGATATCGATGCCGGAGGGGGAATAATAGGCGAGGGTATGCTGAAGGAAATTTTGGTCATCCCGTTGGGGAAAATCCTCGCGGGAGTGGGCCCCTCGGCTTTCTTGACGATTGAGAGCAGAGGTGAGGATAATTTCCCCCACTACCATGAGACTTTGTAATTCCCAGGCCTCGATTAGTTCGGTATTCCAGCAATCACCTCTATCATCGAGGTAAATCTGCTCGTATTGGCGCTTTAATTCGCCGATTTGTTTAATTCCCTCGCGCATAGTTGCTTCGGTGCGAAAAACGCCGCAATGTTGGGTCATACAGTCTTGGAATTGCTGACGTAGTTGACCGATGCGAATCGTGCCTTTTTTGGTCAATAGAGCGGTGATTTCCTCTTTGGCATCCTGAAGGTAAATATCGGGATTAAAGACGGGAAAAGCGCGTTTTTCGACGTATTTAGCGATCGATTTGCCGGTTCTTCTCCCATAGACCACACATTCTAACAGGGAATTACTGCCCAAACGATTAGCCCCGTGGACAGAGACACAGGAACATTCCCCGGCGGAGAAAAAGCCCTCGCTGAGGGTATCGGCACTTAGGCGAACGCGACCATCGGTATTAACGGGAATGCCGCCCATACAATAGTGAACCGTAGGACGTACAGGCATCGGTTCCTCTACCGCATCGACACCGACGAGACGGTGGGCCTCCTCCCAACAGAAGGGAATGCGACTCATAATTTTTTCCCGGCCTAAATGGCGTAAATCCAGATAGACAAAGGGACCCCCGGCGCTACCGTCCAGATTTACCCCCCGGCCGGCGCGAATTTCTAGGGTAATGGCCCGGGAAGTGATGTCCCGGGGTGCCAATTCCATGCGCGAGGGGGCGTAGTCTTCCATAAAACGACGACCTTCGCTATTGATTAAATAAGCGCCTTCACCCCGGACTGCTTCCGAGATTAAAACACCGACGGGATAGAGTCCCGTGGGGTGAAATTGGACAAATTCCATGTCTTCTAGGGGAATACCCGCTTTTGCCGATAAAGCTAAACCGTCCCCCGTACAGGCGAAATCGTTGGAGGTGGTGTTATAAACGCGACCATAGCCCCCCGTCCCGAACATAATGGCTTTTGCCCGGAGGATTTCTAACTGTCCGGTGGCGATTTGGTACATAACTACGCCTTTAGCCGTACCTTCTTCGAGGATAAGGCGTAAAACGTACCATTCATCGTAGATTTTTACCTGATTACGGCGTAAATTGCTGACTAATTCGTGCAGCATGGCGTGACCGGTTTTATCGGCGGCGTAACAGGCCCGGTTATGGCTGTGACCGCCAAAGGCTCTTTGGGCAATGCGTCCATCTTCGAGACGGGAGAATAACACGCCTAGATGTTCCAATTCGATGATAACTTCGGGGGCTTCTTGGGTGAGGATATCCACCGCATCCTGGTCAGCCAGAAAATCGGACCCTTTGACAGTATCGTAGGCGTGGGCCTTGGGATTATCTTTGGGGTCAACGTTTTGCAGGGCGGCGGCGATACCCCCCTGGGCGGCGACGGAGTGGGAACGAATTGGGTGGGTTTTGGCAACGACAGCAACATCGATAGTCGGGTTGAGGCGTTTGATTTCTAAGGCGGCGCGGCATCCTGCTAACCCACCGCCCACTATAACGACATCGTGTTCTTTCATGGCTGATTTTCCTACGGGCTTCTGTTTCTATGGTGGGGTGAGAATTGCTCAGAAGTCAGTTTTGTAACCGAGACTTTATATTTCAGGAGAAGGGAGAAGGGAGAACGGAGAAGGGAGACAGGTTTTAGGTGTTGGGGTGTTGGGGTGTTGGGGTGTTGGGGTTTTAGTTCAATTTCCCCACTTCCCCACTTCCCCACTTCCCCACTTCCCCACTTCCCCACTTCCCCACACCCCACACCCCACACCCCACACCCCACTTCCCACTTCCCACACCCCACACCCCACACCCCAAAAAAACAACCCGCGGCAGTTAACCGCGAGTTATTTTTGGCTAAAATCGGATCATTACTGAACGGTAATCGTTCCGACCATACCGGCGCCGCGATGGGGTTCGCAGTAGTAGGTGTAAGTACCCGGTTCGCTGAAAGTGCTTTCAAAGGACTCCCCGGCGGAAAAAGCCAGACCCTTGTGGGATAATTTGCTGGCTTGGGCTTCGGGAACTTTGGCACTATCGAAAACGATGTTATGGGGAGAAAGTTTGTTATTAACCCATTTCACCGTATCTCCTGCTTTAATAGTCAGGGTGGGGGGATCAAATTGTAGTGTGCCTGCATCACCGCCCATCTTAACCGTGAAGGTTTCCGCAGCAGCGGAGGCAGTGTTGAAGAAGAAGCTAGAGACGACTAGCACCACGGTAGCGACCAATAAACCTAATTTTTTCATGCTTGTTAATCCTTTACACGAGGGGAGATGACAAGTTTGACAGCCTGTCTTTTGACAAAAAAGTAAAAGTTTGCTTTTAACTGTCCCATGAATTGATTCTACACCAAGTTTGACAGCTTGTCTTTTGACAAGAAAACCGTTTTTTTCTGACCATGGTTGGGGAATTTCTGAAGAAATAGAGGAGAACCAATCGTGAAAAGATTATTAATTTCCCTGTGCTTGCTCTTGGCTGTGGTTACTTTCGGTATGGCTCGTCCCGCTTTAGCTGATGGGGCTTCGATTTTCAGTGCTAACTGCGCTTCCTGTCACATGGGCGGTAAAAACGTGGTTAATGCCGCTAAAACCCTGAAAAAAGAAGATTTAGTTAAATACGGCAAAGATTCCGTTGAAGCTATCGTTACCCAAGTTACCAAAGGTATGGGTGCGATGCCGGCTTTCGGTAGTCGTCTCAGCGCTGAAGATATCGAAGCTGTAGCTAATTATGTCCTCGCTCAAGCGGAAAAAGGCTGGTAAAAGTTAGTTATCGGTGGCGAGTTATCGGTTATCAGTCTGGTAAGAATTGTAGCGATCGAAATTCTTGGGTCAATTGCTGGCTTAAAATAGCTAATGGTTCATCTCGGGGCAAGGTTGTGAAATTGCGATCGTTTTTCTATATTTTAGGTGCGACGGTAATCATTCTCCTAGGAGTCGCTACAGCCAGTTTTGCTTGGATTCTCGCCGATAGTCCTCTGTCTTTGCTCAAAGGTGGGGTGCTGCGGGAACCGGCGGCGGCGATTTTTGTGCCGAAACAGGCCCCGGTTATGGTATCCTTGCTGGTCAATCCCGAACGTTTGGAGTCTTTTGGTCAATTAATCGCTACACCGGCTAATCGACGACGTTCCCACCAAGAAATTAAGGATTTAGAAAAAAGTCTGCTCGGTAAAACGGGATTGAATTATCAAAAGGAAATCAAACCCTGGTTAGGGGAAGAAATCACCCTCGCTGTTACTTCCCTAGATTTCGATCGCGATACCGATAATGGTATCCAACCGGGTTATCTTTTGGCAATTCAAAGTAAAGATGGCGAACGCGCTAAGGAGTTTCTGCAAGCTTCCTACTCAAAACAGGCGGTTTCGGGCAAATTTGACCTGGTTTTTGAACCCTACAAGGGAGTTAACCTAATCTATCAACGTCCCTTGACTGCGGGAGATAATAATCGTTTTCTCGCTAGTGCCGTGGTGGGTGATACGGTGCTTTTTGCCAATAATATCAAGGTTTTGCGCGAGGCACTTAATAACGTGCAAGTACCAGATTTAAACCTAAAAAATAGCCCCGATTACCGAGAAGCCCTCAAAAATATCACTGAACCGCGTATAGCTATAGTTTACGGCAATTTACCCCCGTTATCGGCTTGGATAGCTAATCAACCCGTCCCGGAGAGTCCCGAAGCGAAACAACGATTAGCCACGGCTTTTACACTCAAATCCGGGGGAATAGTCGCTCAAACCGCCTTAATTGGGGTTTTAGGACAGGATGACCAAGCACCAATTTTATCTAGTCCCGTGGGAGCATTATCTTTTATCAGCGAAAATAGCCTTTTAGTCGCCGCTAGTCGCGATTTAAATCGTTTTTGGACTCAGGTAGAGGAGGGGTTAGAAGCGGATAGTCCCCTACAGGAATTAATAACACAGGTCTTAAACCGCTTCCAGTCGCCTTTAGGTTTAAATTTGCCTGAAGACGTTTTTAGCTGGGTTAGAGGCGAATATAGTCTCGCTCTCGTGCCTAATTCAAAGGGGATGGAACCCGATAGTGTTTTTGTAGGGGAACGGGTGATGGGAGTAGAGGTGGACAGTGCGATCGAGCATTTGGATGAGTTGGCCCGCAGTCGCGGCTATAATGTGGTTAATCTGCCTTTACTCGATCGATCGGTGACAGCTTGGACAAAGTTAACCACGGCGGTCCCAGAGGGAAAAGCGCAACTAGAGACGCTCGTGACGGGAGTGCATACCAGGGTCGATAATTATGAAATTATCGCTAGTTCTGTGGAAGCGATGGGTTTAGCTTTATCTGCACAGAAAAACCCCATTTTAGGTAGTGGTAAGTTTCGACAGGCAATTACTGCTTTACCCGCAGAAAATGATGGTTATTTTTACGTCGATTGGCGACAATTGCAACCAGTTATTGAGTCGAAATTCCCGATCGTGCGGGTGTTAGAATTATCGATTAAGCCTTTATTTAATAATCTGCGTTCTCTTACTATTAGCAGCCAAGGCAGTGAAAATTCTGTGCGTCGGGGAACGATTTTCTTTAATCTGGGAGTGAAATCTTAATCAGTTATCAGTTATCAGTTATCAGTTATCAGTTATCAGATAGAATCTTGTAGGTTTGGTTGAGCGATTTAATACTTAGGGGAAACCTGCTCGATTCAATGATTTGAGCGAAACCCAACATTATTGACGACATTGGTGTGGTTGGGTTTCGCTCAAGCGTCGCTAATATTTGACAGACAAGAGTTATTATTGCTCAACCCAACCTACTGCTGTTGATAACTTGTTTAATTTGTTGTGCTAGGGTTTGGATTTCTTGGGGAAAATTGGGGTCTTTGAGCATTTCTACCTGTAAAAAAGGAACCACTTGCTGTTCAATCATCGCCTCGGATTTGGTTTGTTCTGCTGCCGCTAAAACCTGAGCGGCGGCGGGTTCCTTTTGTAACTTTTGCTTAATTTTTTGCCACAATTATACACCTTTATCCATTGCTCCTTCCGTTAATTTACCGATAACAGCTTCAAAGGCGATTTTAGCGATTTCGGCGGCGACTAATTCAGCTAACATAATTATCAATGGGGGGAATTTTTCGCCATTCTAGCACAACTATTTGGGGATGAAAGCAGGAAAGTCAATCACTCATGTTATCGGGAATCACCGTTCCTTTGATCCCCCCTTAATCCCTCCTTGATAGTAGGGTTGATTCATGAATCAACCCTACCCTTGATAAGGGGAGTGCCGATCCCCCCTTAATCCCCCCTTGATAAGGGGGGTGCAGATCCCCCTTTAATTCTAGAGCCAAAAAAGACAGGCATTGAGCCTGTCTAGAAAACCAAACAAATTACCTATCAGTTGGCCACAAATAGGGAGTTTTTTGCGTCAAATTTCCAAGCAATACCATCGGGATCTCTGATGCGACTCCAATCGGCAAATTCTGTTTCGGATTTATTTTTCTTGTTTCTACCCAAAACGGCCGGGGTAACTCCTAAACGTTTAGCCAAATCCGCCAAACTCATTGATGAGATGGTTTCAGAATCAGAGGTTAGAGATTCTTCCCTAACTTCTGATTCTGATTGGGATAAAGAACTGGCAGAACTGTTCAAACTAGGATTAATTATCTCCTCCGGTTCTTGAATTACCGTTTCTTGAACAGCGATCGCTGCGTTTTTTTCTTCCTCTTTTTCCTCAAATAATTTACCTAAATTAGTCAGAGGTTGGGAGGAGGAAATAACAGGAACCTCCGAGACAGAATTTTCGCTCTTTTCGGCGACAATCAGAGAGGATTTAGCCTCCTGGGATTGCTCTAAATTGGTCAGGGGAGATCTCGAGGCAGTAATCGCAGGAATTTGTTTTTCCCCTATTTCTTCTAAAGAGGGGTCACTCTCATCAAAAATACTACCCAAGGTACTGGCGGTGATAAAGTAATAGGCCATACCCTGATCGCCTACAGCTTTTTTTTGCGCTCCAAATTCCTCAGCTTTTTTGTCTAAAAATTGTCTGGCTAATTTGGCCGTGAGATTGGCTTTTGCCGATAGGTCAATCGGGGTGAGACAACCTTGATTGTCCTGTAAAAGTTGATTGAAATAGGGGTTAATCACCGTCGATAATTTTGACCAGCGATAGTCTTGCCACACCTTGACTGCCAGAGTTAAGAGGAAGACAAGTAGGATCAATGGCCAAGCGGTAAAAACAAGGATGATTAGCACCGCTAGGGGAATGATGAGGACGAGAAACCCCGCCGTTTGACGATCGATAATTTTTCCAGTCATAATTTCATAAGCTGCCACAATTAAAATTCTTAATGGCTAGTTTGACTATCTCCTGCCATAAGTGTATATGACCAGTTTAGGCTTTATTGGTCACGCCGGTTAGTTCTAGTCGTTCAAACATGGCAAATCGTGCCTTCAAGGCCAGAGAATCATCAAGTTTTGTTAAAAAAATGGCTTTTTGATACTTTTGTTCTAAAGCTTTTTGGATTAACCAATCGGCTAAAAAGGGATTTTTGGGTAGTAGCGGACCATGGGCATAGGTAGCGATCGCATTGTGGTAAAATGCTCCTTCATAACCGTCCTCTCCGTTATTTCCGTAGCCAGTAATCACCTTTCCCAAGGGAGAAACGGTCTGTAAATAGGTACGACCCCCGTGATTTTCAAAGCCAATTACTAGCGGTTTTTCCCCAGTCATAGCTTTAATTTCCTCCGCTAAAGGGGAGGCAGTAATTTCAAAAACCACGTTACCGATACAGCGTTTTGCATTGGGACCAGGATGTTTACTTACTAGGTCTAATAATCCTAATCCTTCGATTCTTTGACCGAAAGCTGGTTCGTAATAATGGCCTAATAATTGTGGGGAACCACAGGTAAAAACCCCCGGTATTCCTGCCGATAATTGTTCTTTCATCGCCGCCGCTTTTTTACCCTGTAAATCGCGCATAACGATCTCCTGTTGCCGATCCTGCGCCCCACCCCCAACAATTATATCTACTTGATAAAATTTCTCGGCTTCTGTTTGAGCATCTAGGGGAATAATTGTCACAGAAATATCACGCCATTGACATCTTCTTTGGATAGTAATAACATTACCTCGATCGCCGTATGTACTCATTAAGGTCGGATATAACCAGCCGATTTTTAGTTCTAGTTCTTGCATAATTTTTTAGGGGATTAGGGAATTAGGGAATGGGGGAATGGGGAATTAGGGAATAGGGGAATGGGGGAATGGGGAAATGGGGAAATGGGGGAATTCAACTAACACCCTAACACCCCCCGCAACGCGCACGCAGTGACCACCCCAACCCCTAACACCAATCTTCACTCTTTTCTAATTTCTACAAAATCTTTCTACCTGTGAGAATCTCTCGTACTTCTAACATAGCAGAATAGGTGGGTAAAATATGTAAAGTTTCCTCATTTTTGGTGTTATTAAGGGCAATTTGGAGCGCTTTTTTTAGATCGGATTCAACAATTAAATTAACGGGATAAGCGAGACTATCCTGACTATATTGTAAGCGTAAAGCCATGTCATAAAGTCGATCGCCCGTTACTACTAAAGTTGTTCCCAAACGGGTTAATTTTTCCGTATCCACATCCCAAATCCAAGAAACATCCGTCCCGTCGGGGATGCGATCATTGAGAACTAAGAGAGTAGTCGAGGACTTTTCTTTCTGTAAAATATCAGCCACCGTGCGAATTGTTTCATTCATACCCACGGGATTTTTAGACAGTAAAATCCTAACTTTTTTGCCCTCAATTTCTAATTCTTCCGCTCGACCAAAAGCCGCTTTAAAACCCTGAACTGTCTCAAAAATTTCTCGATCTTTAATCCCCAATTCCTGGGCTACCAAACCCGCCGCTAAAGTATTATATTTATTATAAACACCGATTAAAATCTGCGGCCAATCCTGACTATGAAAAGCAGGATTACTCTTTTTAAAGCCGCAACTAGGACAACTAAAATCCCCTAAATGGGAGAGATAAACTCCGCGATAATCCAAAGAAGCACCACATTTAGGACAGTAAATAGAATCGACAGCGTGGGGAATTTCTTCTAGATATAATTCTGGTTCACTTAAGCCAAAATATACAACTCTTTGGGGCAGTTGTTGACCCAAATGGGAAAGGGTCGGATCATCAGCATTGAGAATCACTAAAGTATCGGTGGGTAGGGGAGATATGGCTCCTTGCCAACGGCGACTAATCGTATCCACTTCCCCATAGCGATCGAGTTGATCGCGAAACAAATTAAGAGCTAAAATAGCGCGAGGACGACAATCTTTTAAAACCAAAGGGAGAATATTTTCATCCACTTCTAAAATGGCATAATCAGCCTTTAAAGTGCCGAATAAATTGGCATCGGCCAATAAAGCAGTGATTAAACCATTAATTAAATTCGCCCCGGTGGTATTATGGGTGACTTTTGCTCCCTGACGCTCTAGAATAGTTCTTAGCAGTAGGGAAGTAGTAGTTTTTCCATTCGTGCCAACCACCAAGATTACCCCCCGTCGGACTTGCCCACAAAGTAGCGGCAACAAACGGGGATGGAGACGACGGGCAATTTCCCCCGGCAAGACGCTGGCGGCCCCTAAACGGAGTCCTTTAACCACAGCAGTAACGGTTTTAGCCACCGCTACGGCTATCCCTAAACGGATGCGATCAAACAATTGCATGAACTGAGATTCTCATAGCTGTTTCGTGATTTTACCGCTAAAAGAAGACTGGTAAACGGGGTAAGTTCCCATTGATTCTTTCCTACCGACAAAAAAGACAGCCTATAATATAGGTAAGTTTGGGGCCGATTCTACCGCACACGACATTTTAGGGCTAGAGCTTATGGGTTTATTGACAAGATTGGGGATTTCACTGGGATTACTCGTCCTAGGGGGTACTGTGGGTGTGCTAGGAAATCAGTATTTAAGCAGAAAAGCACCCCTAGAGGTAAATAAACCGCCGGCAATTCTCCCCGCTTCCCTCTCTCTCCCTGTTATTCCCCAAACCGACGGCAATGTTAATTTTATCGCCCAGGCCGTGCAGAAAGTCGGGCCGGCGGTGGTGCGGATTGACTCGGCCCGGGAAGTGGCCGACCAAATTCCCGAAGAATTTAAACAGCCCTTTTTTCGGCGCTTTTTTGGTAATGAAGTGCCGATTCCCAAGGAGCATTTGGAACGAGGAACTGGTTCTGGGTTTATCATCAGTACAGATGGACTACTTTTAACTAATGCCCATGTGGTGGAAGGGACAACCCAAGTAAAAGTGACTCTGAAAAACGGTCAAACCTATCAGGGTAAAGTCCTGGGAGTTGACAATATGACCGATGTGGCCTTGGTGAAAATCGAGGCGGAAAATTTACCGACGGTGACTTTTGGCAAGGCCGAAACTTTAATACCCGGGGAGTGGGCGATCGCTATTGGCAATCCCCTAGGCTTAGATAATACGGTGACAGTGGGCATTATTAGCGCCCTAGGACGCACTAGCAGCGAAGTGGGGGTTCCCGATAAACGGGTTCGTTTTATCCAAACCGATGCCGCTATTAACCCCGGCAATTCCGGCGGTCCGTTGCTAAACGCCAAGGGTGAAGTTATCGGTATTAATACGGCAATTCGGGCCGATGCTCAGGGTTTAGGGTTTGCTATTCCCATCGAAACCGCCCAAAAAGTGGCGGGACAGCTATCTAGTAAGGGTAAAGCGGAACATCCCTACATCGGTATCCAGATGGTAACGCTAACCCCAGAATTACGGCAGCAATTGAACGAAACTAAAGAATTAAACTTTAATATTGACCAAAATGAAGGGGTAATCGTCCTGCGAGTGGTGGAAAATTCCCCCGCTCAAAAAGCCGGAATGCAAGCGGGTGATATCATCGAAACTGTGGCAGGAAACCCCGTTAAAACCGCTTCGGATGTGCAGCAAGGTGTGGAAACCAGTGCGATCGGTGGTAATCTGGAAATCGAGATTAACCGCAGGGGTAAACAACAAACTCTCACCGTTCAACCGGGGGTTTTTCCTAGCAAAACTAGCGATTAACCATCCCAATCGGTCAAGGGGCGACCCCTTACCCTACACTGGGAGGAGAGAAAATAAGTCGCTGGTTATAATTAAATTAAAAATGGATTTTAGGTTCGATCCCCCCTGCCCCCCTTGATAAGGGGGGTGCCGATCCCCCCTTAGTCCCCCCTTGATAAGGGGGGCATCTGATAATTTTTAACGCCTACCTACTTAGCAGCGGAGCGATCAAAATTGAGGCAGCGGTTACAATTAAAACTATCAATTGGGCGCGGGGCTGCCCTTCTAATCGGTTTGCTGGGATTAACGGCCTGTCAACCTCCCGATCCGCCGACAATTTCGCCGACAGAATCGCCTAAAATTGAAGAAACTGGCCGCTTAATTCTCAATAATGCCACCTTAGAACAGGCTAACCCCTCGGGACAACCCCTCTGGAAAATTCAGGTCAAAAAAGCTACCTACACCCAAGACCAAAAAATCGCCCGTCTGGAAAATATCAAGGGTAATATCTATCAAGATGGGAAAGTAGTTTTACAGGTTAGTGCTGACCGCGGTGAAGTCTATAAGGAAGGCCAGGAAATTCTCCTCAAAGATAATATTGTGGCTGTGGATCCCCGCAATAAGGCCATTATTAACGCGCCGGAATTGCGTTGGCTACCCAAGGAAGGTATTTTAATCTCCCCCAAAGGGATCAAAGGTAGTCATCTACAACTAGAAGCTAAGGCGCGCCAAGGACGCTACGACACGCGCCAAGAAAAACTAGAATTACAAGGTCAAGTGGTGGCTACCGCTAAGGAATCTCGTGTTGTCCTGCAAACCGAGCGCCTGTACTGGGAAATTCCGCAACAGGTCATTAGTACCGATCAAAAAGTCGCTTTTGATCGCTATATTAGTAAAACTATTATTGATCGCCTTACTGCTATCGGCGGTCGTTGGGAAAGAAAAAATAATCAGGTTATCCTGCAAGAAAACCTCGAATATCGCTCTTTAGAACCACCTTTACAGATTTCTGGTTCTCAGGCAATTTGGAACTATCAAAATCGTACCCTAACTTCCGATCGCCCCACGGAAATTTTTCAATATCAAGATCAAATCACTATTACTGGTAATCGTGTGGTGGTGGAATTAGGCAATCGTATCGCTTATCTCAAGGATGGGGTTAAGGGAATTAATCAGAAAACTGGGGCGCAATTGTATAGTCAGATCTTAACTTGGAAAATGTCGGAAAAAATTGTCGAGGCCGAGGGGAATATTATCTATGAACAACAGGAACCAAAATTTAATCTCACTGGCGATAAAGCGATCGGCACGTTAGAAGATAATAACATTGTTGTTAGTAGTAGTTCCCCCGATCGAGTTGTCACCGAGATTTATCCCCGTTAACAGGGAAAACTGGCCAAAAAAAACTCCCCCCAGAAAAGGGAGAGAGGGGGGGGAAATATTTAGGGTTTGCTGAAAAAGTTTTTCGTGGGGACAGGGTGTGGGGTGTGGGGTTCACCCCAATGGTCGGCACTTTTTGAGGGAAAAAAAGTTTAAAAACCTTATCCAACAAGGTTTTTAGATTTATTCAGCAAACCCTATTTAAAAGCTTACCATTTGAGCAGATTAAACTGTTCCATATCGATCGTGTCGCGGTTACGATAGATAGTCAGGATAATCGCTAAACCCACGGCTGCCTCGGCTGCCGCTACGGTAATCACGAAAATAGTAAAAATTTGGCCTCGGATATTAGCGGGGTCAAGATAGTTGGAAAAACCCATTAAGTTAATGTTAACAGAATTGAGCATCAATTCGATCGACATTAAAACCCGGACGGCATTGCGACTGGTGACTAAACCGTAAATTCCGATACAAAATAAAGCCGCCGCTAATAACAAATAATACTCTAACTGAATCTGCATGATACCTCTTTCTTTGGTCTTATTTAGGGGCGGTTAATTCTCTAGGTCGTTCGGGTAATGTTAAGGCTGTGGCCGTAGGTTCTTCAGCTTTTAGGGTGGGGATAAGGTCACGACGAGCTAAAATAATTGCTCCGACCATGGCCATTAATAATAGCACGGAAGCTAATTCAAAGGGTAGCAGGAAATCACTAAAGAAATGCTTACCGATTTCTACTAAAGTATTAGTTACTACGGCGGGAGAAGTGCTAGAAATTGACCAAGGTGTGATTAAAACCATCGTCGATAACAGCACAAATAAACCAACACAAACTAAAGCAGTAGATGCCTGACGAATCCAACGTTTAGGAATATCAGAAAAGTCCTCTTGCTTGTTAACAAGCATAATGGCGAAGAGAATTAAAACGTTAATCGCACCCACATAAATTAGAATTTGTGCCGCCGCTACAAAATCAGCATTTAGTAAGAGATATAAACCCGAAATGCTGATAAAAACACCACCCAATAAAAAGGCGGAATAAACGATATTAGATAATAGTACCACGCCTAAAGCTGTCCCGATTACTAGGGCTGCTAAAATGCCAAAAGATACTATTTGAACGCCCTCGGCTAAATTCACAGTAGTTTCATCTCCTTTTATGTTTGAGAGTTATTAATTATTAGTTATCAGTTATCAGTTATTACTGTTAAATTTCCAACTCCTGACGGCTGATAGCTAACTGCTAATTAATCAGTAATTTCTTCTGGACGTTTACCGGCGCGTTGACTACCGGCGGGTAAATCGTGGGGTTCGATGACACCTTTCGGCAGATAACCTAATTCCCTCAGAGGTGTTACCATCGGGTCTTGGGTGACTTTGTAGGGTAAACGGCCTAGGGCGACGTTATCATAGTTTAATTCATGACGATCATAGGTCGCTAGTTCGTATTCTTCGGTCATCGATAGGCAATTAGTCGGACAGTATTCCACACAATTACCGCAGAAAATACAGACCCCAAAATCGATACTGTAGTGTTTGAGTTCTTTCTTTTTAATTTCCTTGTTAAAAGTCCAATCCACTACTGGTAAATTAATCGGACAAACTCGCACACAAACTTCACAAGCGATACATTTATCGAACTCAAAGTGAATTCTACCCCGATAACGTTCCGAGGGAATTAACTTTTCGTAGGGATACTGGACGGTAACTGGACGACGACGCATATGATCAAAGGTAACGGATAAACCTTCGCCGATGTATTTCGCCGCTTGAATGCTACCTTTGGCGTAATCGCTGACTTGTTTGAGGATGTTAAACATGATGGTCAGAGGGGTAGTAGGTTAACAGGGCAAAAAAGGAAATTAACCGCCAAAAGCAAAGGGAAAAGCTAGTTTTAGGGCGGCCGTAAGTAGTAGGTTAACTAAAGATACCGGTAGGAGGAATTTCCAGCCTAAATCGAGTAATTGGTCAATGCGAACCCGGGGTACAGTCCAACGCAAGAGAATAGCGATGAAGATGAGGAAATAGGCCTTTAATACTGTCATCGTAATCCCTAGGGAAGCGGTGATAATTTGTAGCCAGGGATTGGTTTCACTCACTCCCAACCAGCCGGCCACAGCATTGACGGGGATAGGAAATTCCCAACCACCGAGATAGAGGACGGCGAAAACTAGGGCCGACAGCACGAGGTTAACGTAGGAACCCACATAAAAAAGAGCGAATTTCATCCCTGCGTATTCGGTTTGATAACCGGCGACTAATTCCTCCTCCGCTTCCGGTAAATCGAAAGGCAGACGTTCACACTCAGCTAAAGCGGCAATCCAGAAAATCAGAAAACCCACCGGTTGGCGCCAGATATTCCAGCCTAAAATGCCATAACCGGATTGTTGTTCGACAATATCAATGGTACTGAGACTATTAGACATCATCGCGATCGCTAATACCGATAAAGCCAAGGGAATTTCATAACTAATCGATTGCGCCGCCGCCCGCAGGCCTCCCAGTAAGGAATACTTATTATTTGAGGCATAACCCGCCATTAATAAACCAATGGGGGCAATACTGGACAAGGAAATCCATAAAAAGATACCTACGTTTAGGTCAGTAATCAGCAGATTTTGGCCGAAGGGGACGATGAGATAGGAGACAAACACCGGCATCACCACCAAAATTGGCCCGAATAGGAATAACCAAGGATCGGCCTTAGCGGGGACGACATCTTCTTTAAAGACTAATTTCAGACCGTCGGCGACTGGTTGTAAAACGCCCAAGGGTCCTGCGTATTCGGGCCCGATACGCTGCTGGACGGCGGCGGAAATTTTCCTTTCTAACCAGACGCAGACTAAAACCCCCACCGTGGCGGCTATAATCATCAGGAACATGGGTAAAGGCATCCAAATCGCTTTAGCCACTCCTCCACTTAATCCCAAGTCTGTTAGGGATTTAATGAAACTTTCTTGTAAATCTATGCCTTGATTCATATTTGGCGATCGCTGTACTGTCGATAGTTCGGCATGGTTTGAAGATTTTTAAGCAAATCTTATAGCCTAGTATACAGTTAGTCGGTCTGAGGGTTATCAGTAAAGTGACAAAGGCTTCAACTCATTAGCAGCCAAGAGAGTCAAGCAATCTTGATTCCCCCGCCGAGAATAGGTATTAGTCAATAGTTAGACTCTGAATCTATCAATGTTCCCAGCTGTTTCTTAGCGCCGACAACCTCAGCTAGTTATCAATTATTCACAGGAAAAAAATCTAGTTAAGTAGCTGGTTATAATTAAATTAAAAATGGATTTTAGGTTCGATCCCCCCTGCCCCCCTTGATAAGGGGGGTGCCGATAGGCGGGGGGATCTACCCTTGATAAGGGGGGTGCCGATAGGCGGGGGGATCTACCCTTGATAAGGGGGGTGCCGAT
>NZ_JADBVM010000072.1:0-13472 GCF_020244875.1 Microcystis sp. M44BS1 | reverse complement strand
TTAGCAAATAGAGAGAATTCTTGTCCATTAAGAAATGTTACAAATTACATGGGTACATTAAGAAATGTTAAGGGGTGCATCCATTGATGGATAAGGGTTTTCTGCTATTGTGGTATATATGTATGGGGGAAGTTCAGGTATAACAAAAATTTATCAAAATCCCAATATACTTGAGAAGATTTAAATTTACATTCCTTCATCTTTACTTTTCTTAAAAAATAATTGAGAAAAATTCCTATTTGTCAACGAGATTGCAATAGTTACAGCCTGCTGCTAGGATCTAAGAATTGGGTTACTCTGTGCATTTTTAGGCTTTGTACCTTGAAACCCTTGCCACGTCTAGGATAACTAATTCGTCCCCAGTAAAAACTTGCCAATTGCTCCTTTGACGAAAAAGATCTTTTGCCAAAAATATGTGTACTTATGTTAAAACGAAAAAGTTTTTTTGACAAAATAGACCAGATGTGCTGCGACAAAAGTATCCAGATTAGTTACTGGGGATGGGAAACTGTTAACTATCTAGGGTTTGCAGCAAAAAGTTGGTTGGTGGGGGCGGGGGTGTGGAAGGAACCACAGAGACACAGAGGACACAAAGATTGATCACTCCTATATAAGTAGCTGGTTTTAATTAAATTGAAGATAGATTTTGGGTTCGATCCCCCCTGCCCCCTTGATAAGGGGGGATCGGCACCCCCTTAATCCCTCCTGAATAAGAGGGCATCTGACAATTTTTAACACCTACCTACTTAAGTTAAACTGGTCGCAACGCGCTCGCTACGCGAGATCACACCAAGAATAAGAGAGCCAATTTACCCCCGATCAATCCAATCCCTGGCACTTTTTGGAAACCAAAAAGCCTAAAAATCTGATCCAACAAGGTTTTTAGATTTATGCAGCCAGTCCTAAGTAGGTAGGCACAATTATTTGTAGGATGGGTTACGGTAGCGTAACATAATCGGGCGTTGGGTTTCATGCTTCAACCCAACCTACGTTCATCTTATATTTAATTCCACCCACCCACTTACCTTTTATTTGTCAGATTGATTGGCTCTGCCTAGGTTTTGCACGATCGATCGAACTGACCAATATCTTTAACCAAAAAGTAAATCACGGAGGATTTCTAAACGCTGGTCATCTTCACGAACAATAGCACTATAATAATTTTTTTTATTCTCTAGCCAGAGTAATTCAAACTCGATCGCCTTGGGCAAAGCTAAACTAAAATTATCCAAAGCTTGGGGACAATCAAAGATAACTTTGCGCGTCTCGAAGCGGTCAAAATGTCCTTGGCAGAACATTTTGAAAAACGGTAAAGAATCTAGTGACACCCCACCCCCAATAGCCACAGTCAAACCGGCAGCCTTAGCTTTTTTTGCCAAAGGTAAAGCCAGATCTAAAACTTGCTCGCTATTGACATCCCGGCGAGTTAATCCCAAAGAACAGGCTAAATCCATCCGTCCGATGACGATACCATGGAGAGATTTTATCTCTGGAATCGCCAACATTTCCTGAAAATTCTCACAGGCAGTAATCGTTTCAATATTAACCAATAACTCCACATCTTCCACCCCTTGATCAGCTAAAACCCTCCTAGCTGCCCGCAGATATTTTTGTAAAGCGTAGCCTGTTTCTACCATGGGAGCAATCAAGCGATCAACTCCTAAATTAACCGCATCAAAGATATCTCTGATCGCTTCGCAACCGGCGATTTTCAGATTAAAATCCACCCCCGCTTGCAGACTAATTTCTTTCAACCGCATCGCTTCCGTCAGTCGGGTTCCTTCCGTCTCGAATTCCGCTTTTACCCCTGAAACATGGTGATCTTCCCTGAGTTCTCTTAACAGTTGCACCATTTTTTTTTCTAAGCAATTCATGTTTTTAATCGTTTAAAATTGGTAACTGCTAGATGAGCCTTGTTGATTATAGCCGATCCGCGAAAAGCCGATAGCTGAGGACTAAGTAGGTAGGTGTTAAAAATTGTCAGATGCCCTCTTATTCAGGAGGGATTAAGGGGGTGCCGATCCCACCTTATCAAGGGTGGCAAGGGGGATCGAACCCAAAATCTATCTTCAATTTAATTAAAACCAGCTACTTAGAAGACCATAAAAATACCCTAAACAAGAGGACAAAAGCGACAAAATACTGGCATAATGAGCAAGGCCGTCTGATTTTTTTCTGGCCCCATCCTTTCTATACTACATTCGTAATATAAGTAATTCTCTAGTTAGACTATGCGAACTCACTACTGTGGCGACCTGAGCGCGATCGAAATTGAAAAAAGTGTCACCCTCTTCGGTTGGGTCGATCGCCGTCGCGATCACGGTGGCGTTATTTTTATTGATCTACGGGATCGCAGTGGTATTGTCCAGATCGTCAGTGATCCCCAACGAACTCCCGCTTCCTATCCCATCGCTGAAACCGTCAGAAACGAGTATGTCATCAAGGTGACGGGAACAGTCAGTCAACGGCCCCCCGAATCCCTTAACCCGCGCATTGCCACCGGAGAAATCGAAATTTACGCCACTAGCATCGAGATTCTCAACGGGGTTACTAAACAACTGCCTTTTGTCGTCTCCAGTTCCGAAAGTGAATCGGTACGGGAAGATGTGCGCTTGCGATACCGCTATCTAGACCTACGCCGGGAGCGGATGAGTCAGAATTTACAACTACGTCACCAAGTTGTCAAAGAAATGCGCCGTTTTCTCGAAGATGAACAGCATTTTATCGAAGTGGAAACGCCAATTTTAACTCGATCGACTCCCGAAGGAGCGCGGGATTATCTGGTTCCTTCCCGTGTCAACCCGGGCCAATGGTACGCTTTACCCCAATCACCGCAACTATTTAAGCAATTATTAATGGTGTCGGGAATGGATCGCTACTATCAAATCGCCCGCTGTTTCCGGGATGAAGATCTACGCGCTGATCGTCAACCGGAATTTACTCAGTTGGATATGGAGATGAGTTTTCTCTCCTTAAGCGAGATTTTAGCCCTGAATGAGGCTTTAATCGCTCATATCTTCAAAAAAGTCAAAAATATTGATATAAGCCTGCCCCTGCCCCGTTTAACCTATTCTGAGGCTATGGATCGCTATGGGGTCGATCGCCCCGATACTCGTTTTGGCTTGGAATTGGTCAATGTGGCGGAGATTTTTGCCGATTCGGGATTTAAGGTCTTTTCAGGTGCGATCGCTAGTGGTGGGACGGTGAAAGTTTTACCGATTCCCAACGGTAACGAGGCGATTTCTAACGTCAGAATCAAGCCGGGTGGGGATTTATTCAAAGAAGCCACCGATGCGGGGGCGAAGGGAATCGCCTACATCCGCGTGCGCGAAGACTACGATTTTGATACCATTGGTGCGATTAAAGATAACCTGACAGAGGCACAAAAACAGGCTTTAATCGAGAAGACTGGCGCAAAACCGGGGCATCTGCTCTTATTTGGGGCGGGAGATACCGATACAGTCAATAAATCCCTATCCCGCCTACGCTTAGTTTTAGGGGAACAATTGGGATTAATTGATCCCGAGAAAATCAACCTCCTCTGGGTGACGGATTTCCCGATGTTTGAATACAACGCCGAGGAAAAACGCCTGGAAGCATTGCATCACCCCTTCACTGCCCCTAATCCCGAAGATTTAGACGATCTAGCCCAGGCTCGCGCCCTAGCCTACGATATGATTTTTAATGGTATTGAAATCGGTGGCGGCAGTTTGCGGATCTATCAACGGGAAGTACAGGAAAAAGTCTTCGCCACCATCGGTCTATCCCCAGAGGAAGCCTATAATAAATTCGGCTTTTTGTTAGAAGCTTTTGAATACGGAACCCCTCCCCACGGTGGCATCGCCTACGGTTTAGATCGCTTGGTGATGTTGTTAGCCGGGGAAGAATCAATTCGCGATGTGATTGCTTTCCCGAAAACCCAGCAAGCTAGTTGTTTACTCACTTCTGCACCTTCAACAGTGGCAGCGAAGCAATTAAAGGAATTATCCGTTGCTTCTACCTACAAACCGCCATCCTAAGATTAGGGTGGGCATTGCCCACCTAATTTTTGCCAGTCTGTTGACACCATGCTCTTAAATTCTTTTCTGCCCTCACTTCATCCTCTTTAGCAGTGGCTAAAAATTCCTAGAGTTTAGTTTTGGGAACTAGGGGAAAAGTGCAGGGTAAGCGCATCTTAACAATCCTTGACAATTGTTAAGCAAAAATCGACCAAATGGGTCGAGTTCGCCCCTACAAAATCGACCCGCCTAAGGGCGGGAAAGAAAAGAAAAAAGAAAAAATAGGGAATGAGGGTAAAAGGGGAAAAAGGAAAAAGGGTTAGAGAGTTCCCCCGAAAATGCAGACTACCCGAAAACCGTAATTGTTGATGCGGTTGACGCGGCGGAAGTAGTAGTCGTAGCGAATCGCGGAACGGCAGTAATTCGGATTGTAGCCCCAGGAACCGCCCCGCAGAGGAGAACGATTATCATTACCATTTTCTATCCAGACACTGCCATCCGTCGGCGCACCGTCATAGTTATCGTGCCAAGTATCGGCGCACCACTCCCGGACATTGCCGTGCATATCGTACAGTCCAAAGGCGTTTGGGGGAAATTGTCCCACGCGAGTTGTTTCGTTTCGATATTCTCCGTTCGGTTCATCGGCGTAGGTATTACTGGCATTGTAGTTAGCCAATTCCCCCGTAATGGTTTCCCCAAAGTAAAACGGGGTGGTGGTTCCAGCACGACAAGCGTATTCCCATTCCGCTTCACTCGGTAGTCGGTATTCCCGAACCGTTAGTTTTGATAATCTCGCACAGAACTCGATCGCATCGTACCAGTTGACTTGTTCCACGGGACGGCGATCGCTATCGGGACGGTCTTTAAAATAGGCTGGCTTGAAATCAAGGTCTTGTTTAACTTTTAAATCCGTGCGAGAGGCGATCGCTTTCCACTGAGCCTGGGTGATGGGATATTTACCCATAAAGAAGGGTGGGACAGTTACTTCATGTTGTGGTCTTTCCCTTCTAAATCCTTCCCAATTAAATTTTTTCACCAGTCTTTCGATTTCCTCATCTTCTGTTCCCATCAGGAAAGTTCCCCCCGGAATGGCGACCATTTCTAAGGTGATGCCTTTGCCCAGATCTTCCCTGAAATATTGGGACTGTTTCGACTCTTTTCTAATTTGCTCACCCTTCGCATTTACTCCCACCACCTCAAAGTTAAATACTGATAACAGTTGTTTTGGCTCTTCTGGTTCAAGCTTGAATTGATAGGTAATTGCTCTTTCTAGTTGCTCAAATCCGTCTTCTTCCCAATAATCAAGCCAGTGGAGGTCTCGCAGATTCAAGCCAACTTCTGCAAGTCGCAGATCAGGAATTTCGCATTCTTCTAACCTCATGGGAATAAAAAAAATTGTCCCCAGTAGCATCTGTCCCAAGGTATCAAGTGCAATCCTCAACTCCCGTTGGATGTATCCCTGTTTATTAGCCGATTTCGCTGACAGACAGGCGAGAAAAATCTGACTAGCTTTAATCGCTTTCGGAATTTCATCTCGCCAAATTTGACCCGGAATCAGGTCTTTTTTATCTAACCAAGGTTTATATCCCGCTTGCTTGAGGCGGTCATGCAGTGCCAAAACTGCTGGTTTGTCCTCACTAGCGTGAGCTAGGAAAATTTGAATCTCTGACTTTTTCATAACTTTTTCTTATGACCACAAGTAGGGGAGAGCCAGATTAACTGGCAGAAAATCTCTAAATAAACCATTTAATTGATTATTACTCATTCTTAATTCTCCTGCCTACTGTCTGGGAGTCTCCTGTCTCCTGCCTACTGACTACTGCCTACTGAATCCTCACCAACCACGACAATTTGGGATTTTCACAGCAAGTCCACTTTCTCACTTTCCCCACCCGTGACCTTTTTCCGTTAGATTATAAATGGATACAAAACTTAACATTTTATCCAGAATCTACCGAGAGGGCAGATCGTGCGGCCAGATACCCTAGAAAATAACCAGCATTCAGGCGATAATTCGCTAGTTCCCGAAGAAATCGCATTTAATCCCGAAATTGAGCCAGAGGAAACCGAATACTCGCCAAAACCGACACAAACCAACTCTTGGCTATCGGGAGGAAAGGGTTTATTTATCGGTGTGGGATTGGGGGTTTTATTGACCCTAGGGGCGACTCGTTTCGCTAATCGACCCCAAACAGCCCAAAACCCCAATACTCAGCCCGTAGCGGCAAAAAATGAGGCACCAGCACAAACAGTAACCACCACTAGGGTGGAATCCACTGCCGTGGCCCGCACCCTGAAAGCGACTGGAAGCGTGGCAGCCTACGAATTAATCCCGATTCTTTCCCAAGCGACGGGACTACAAATCAAAGAAATCTTTGTCGATGAGGGTGATATCGTTAGCCAAGGTCAAATTCTCGCTCGTCTCGATGATACCGTCCTACAAGCGCAATTAACCCAAGCACAGGCAAATGTCGCCCAATCCCGGGCGCGTTTGGCAGAATTGCAAGCGGGTAGCCGTAAAGAGGAGATCGCTAGAGCTAAACAAGCTATTCAACGCATAAAGGCTGAAATTAGTCAAGCTCAATCGGATTGGGATTTGGCTAAAAAACGAGTCCAGAGAAACCAAAGTTTAGAAGCGGAAGGAGCGATCGCCCGGGATCGTCTCGATGAAGTCCTCAATGAAGAAAGAAACAAAGCGGCGATCGTACAACAGACCCAATCCCGTTTAGGAGAAGCAGAGCAGCAACTAGCGCAATTGCAAGCGGGCAACCGTCCCGAAGTGATCGCCCAAGCTACAGCCCAATTAACGGAAGCTCAAAGCCGTTTAGCCATTGTTAAAGCCCAATTAAACGAGACGCGCCTGATTTCTCCGGTTAGTGGCAAAATTGCCGAAAGAAATGCTCGCATCGGGGACACCACCAACGGTCAAAATGCTCTCTTTAAAATCATCGAAAATGGGCGTTTAGAGCTAAGATTACGGGTTCCTGAGAATCAATTGCCCTTAATCCGCGTCGGAGCGCCTGTTACTATCACTTCCGATGCTAATAGCAGTTTAAAATTATCGGGACAGGTGCGCGAAATTAATCCCATCGTCGATGAGGCATCCCGTCAAGCAACGGTTAAAGTCGATTTAACCGACAATAGAGGATTAAAACCGGGGATGTTTTTACGAGGTGCGATCGTGACGAATACTAGCAATAGTTTAACCGTCCCCATGACCGCAGTTTTACCCCAAAAAGATAATCAAGCTCTAGTTTATTTAGTGGGACCTGATAACACCGTTACCGCCAAAACTGTGCAATTAGGTCAAATTATGCCGAATAACCGCGTGGAAATTCTCACTGGTTTACAAGCGGGCGATCGCATTGTGGTCAAAGGGGCAGCCTATCTCGGTGATGGCGACAAAATTACGGCAATCAGCGATCAGTAATCAGTAATCAGTGATCAGTAAACAGTAAACAGTAAACAGTAATCAGTTGATAACTGAAAAATGGTAACTGAAAACTGATAACAATGGACGAATCTAAAACCTAATTTGTTAAGCTAAGTAGAAAGGCACAATTATTTGTAGGATGGGTTAGCAGTACCGTAAACCATGGGGTCGTTGGGTTTCATGCTTCAACCCAACCTACGTTCTAAAAACTGAAAACTGATAACTGAAAACTGATAACTGATAACAATGACCGAATCTCAAAACTAATTTTTTAAGCTAAGTAGAAAGGCACAATTATTTGTAGGATGGGTTAGCGGTAGCGTAAACCATCGGTTCGTTGGGTTTCATGCTTCAACCCAACCTACGTTCTAAAAACTGAAAACTAAAAACTGATAACTGATAACTGATAACTGATAACTGATAACTAAAAACTGATAACTGATAACTGATAACTGAAATTATGGCTTTTAATATTTCTAATTGGTCTATCAAAAATCCCATTCCGACGATCCTGATCTCCCTGGTCATGGCCGTAATGGGATACATTGCCTTTCTAGGATTAGGGATCGATCGCTCTCCTAATATTGACATTCCGGCCGTGATTATCACCGTTAATCAACCCGGCGCCGGTCCAGAGGAATTGGAAACCCAAGTCACCAAAAAAGTCGAGGATGCGGTGGCTGCTTTGGGTAATATCGATCAAATTACTTCTACTATTAACGAGGGCAGCAGCACCACCACCGTTAACTTTATCCTTGGCACTAACAGCGATCGCGCTACCAATGATGTACGCAATGCCATAGCGCAAATTCGGCAGGATTTACCCCAAGATACTAACGATCCAATTGTCCAACGTTTAGAATTTGCCGGGGGTGCGGTGATGAACTATACCATCTCCTCCCCGAAAAGATCGATCGCCGAATTAAGTGATCTAGTCGATCGTCAAATTGGCCGCGCTTTAACGGGAGTGCCGGGGGTAGCACGAGTCAATCGGATTGGGGGAGTCGATCGAGAAGTGCGTGTAGATTTAGATCCCAGTCGTCTTTTGGCCTACGGTATCACGGCCACGGCGGTTAATGACCAAATTCGTAGTTTTAATATTAATTTACCCGGAGGGCGATCGGAAATCGGTGGTAGTGAACAAACTGTCCGCACCCTCGGCAGCGCTGAAACCATTGAAGATTTAAGGAATTATCAAATCTCTTTACCTAACGGTGATACGGTCCCCTTAAGCAATTTAGGCACAGTTAGCGATAGTTCCAGTGATCCTCGACAAATGGCCCTCTTAGATGGGCAGCCAGTGGTGGGTTTTTCGATTTTACGGGGGACTGGCAGCACCTTGGTGACGGTAGAAACAGCAGTGCGTCAAGAAATCGAGAATTTAAAGAAAAAACTGCCCGAAGATATTAAATTTCAATTAATTTTTACCCGTGCCGACTCAATTCGTGCTAGTTACGAAAGCCTTCTTAGCGATCTCCTGATTGGTTGTATGATGACGGTGATCACGGTGGGTCTATTTTTAGGCAATTGGCGCGCCACGATTATCACGGGTTTGGCCCTGCCTTTGTCGATTTTTCCGACTTTTTGGGTGATGCAGTCCCTAAATTATACCCTTAACGGTATGACCCTACTGGCCTTAGCTTTAGCTTTGGGTAATCTGGTCGATGATGCGGTGTGTATGGTGGAGGACATCGATCAACATTTAGCTATGGGTAAAAAACCCTTGCAAGCGGCTTTTGATGCCTCAAAAGAGATTGGATTAGCCGTTTTAGCTAGTGCGGCGGCAATTATGGCGGTATTCCTGCCGGTTGCTTTTATGGGCGGTGTGCCGGGGCAATTCTTTCAACCTTTCGGCGTTACGGTGGCGGTTTCTACCCTATTTTCCAGTTTGATCGCTGTCACCGTCACTCCGATGTTAAGTGCCTATATTCTACAGCCGAAAAAACTCAAAACCGGTGATAATCCCTCCTCGCGCCCCCGTTTTCGTCCCTACAAAAGTTTGTTAACTTGGGCTTTACGTCATCGAATCCTGACTTTATTGGCGGCTTTGGTCTTTTTTATCGGTGGTTTACAGTTAGTTCCCTTGATTCCAAAAGGGTTATTTAGTTCCGGGGATACCGGATTAAGTACGATCAGCCTAGAATTGCCTCCCGGTGCGACTTTGAATGATACTGTTGCCGTGGCTAATCAGGTTAATAGTTTACTGCAAAAAAATCCCGCTGTCGCTAATGTTTTGGCTATTCCGGGAGATTCGGGACGGGTAAATACGGGGTTAATATATGTTAATTTAGTTCCTAAGGAACAGCGATCGCTAACTCAACGGCAATTTGAGGAACAAACCCGCCGGGATTTTCAGAAGATACCGGGAGCAAGAGTGACTTTTCGGGCGCAGGGGGGAGCAGGAAGCACTAAGGATGTCGCTATTATCTTAAAAAGTGAAAATGGCGATATTTTAACCCAAACTGCCCAAAAATTAGAGCGAGAAATGCGAGCTTTACCCGGTTTTGTCGAGGTCAGTTCCGGGGTAAGTTTAGTTAAACCGGAGATCATTATTCAACCAGATCCCGTCCGGGCTGCTGATCAGGGAGTCTCAGTCAGAGCGATCGCCCGTACCGCATCTTTAGCTTTAATCGGCGATAATGAGTTTAATTTAGCTAAATTTAACCTTGCTGACCGACAAATTCCCATCCGGGTAAAAATTGCCAACGATGGACGCAGCGAGATAGAAACTCTGCAAAATTTGCGCGTTCCTAGCAGTAATGGGACGTTAGTACCGCTTAACTCGGTGGCGACAATTAGCTTAGGTAGTGGACCTGCGGAAATTCAACGCTTTAACCGTCAACGTCAGGTTAATATTGGAGCTAATTTAGAGGGAGTTTCTTTGGGAAGTGCGGTGACACAAATTCGCGCTTTACCAATCATGAAAAACTTACCCCCAGAGGTGACAGAAGAACCCTTTGGTGATGCTCGCATTATGCGCGATATCTTTGCTCGTTTTTTGGGGGCGTTAAGTTTAGCAATTATTTCTATCTATGGGATTCTGGTCTTATTGTATAACAATTTTCTCTATCCCCTAGCGATTTTAACTTCCCTTCCTTTATCGATTGGTGGTACTTTAATCGCTCTTTTAATTACCCAAAAAGAGTTAGGTTTATACGCTTTAATTGGCATAGTTTTACTGATGGGATTAGTCACTAAAAATGCGATTCTGTTAGTCGATTTTGCCCTGAGTGGCATTGAGTCAGGGAAACCGCAGTTTAAGGCGATGATTGATTCGGGAGTCTCTCGTTTACGACCAATTATTATGACCTCCGTTTCCACAGTTGCCGGGATGTTACCGATTGCTTTAGCTTTGGGTGCAGATGGGGAAATTCGCGCACCGATGGCGATTGCCGTTATTGGTGGTTTTACCACTTCCACCCTGTTAACTTTGGTGGTTGTGCCAGTAATCTTTACTTATATCGATAGTTTTTACTATTGGTTGCGGGGATTATTTGTTAAACAAAAACCCAAGTCGATTTAATACAGAAAACGGGTTTCTCCGAGAAACCCGTTTTCTACTCGGAGAAACCCGTTTTCTACTCATGCACTCATGCAAAAAGGGGAATAAATAATCAGTCTTTAATAACCAGATTTAGTATAAAATATCTTGCTGAAAGCTTGAGAAAAAACCCAGAGAAACTAACCCATGAATCCCTTGACAGTCACACATCAAACTCTATCCCTTCCCCCCATGGGCTGCGGTACTTGGGCCTGGGGAAATCGTCTTCTCTGGGGTTACGATGAGAGTATGGATAGCCAGTTACAAGCGGTTTTTAATCTCTGCGTCGAGCGGGGTGTCACCCTATTTGATACGGGAGACTCCTACGGCACAGGCAAACTCAACGGACAGAGTGAGAAGCTATTAGGACGCTTTACGGGGGAATATAGCGGTTATAACGCTGATCATATCCGTATTGCCACCAAACTCGCCCCTTATCCTTGGCGTTTAACCCGTCATGCCATGGTGAAAGCTTGTCAAGCTTCGGCAACCAGATTGGGTCGCCCCGTGGATTTAGTGCAAATGCACTGGTCAACGGGCAATTATGCGCCATGGCAGGAGGGAAGATTATTAGACGGATTGGGGGATTGTCTGGAAAAGGGGTTAGTTAAAGGGGTGGGTTTATCCAATTTTGGACCGAAAAGATTGAAGTCTGCCTATCAAAAGTTTGCCAGTCGCGGCATTCCTATCACCAGTTTACAGGTACAGTATTCTCTCCTTTCTACCTATCCTCTCACTGACTTGGGATTAAAGGAACTATGTGATCAATTGGGTATTAAAATTATTGCCTATAGTCCCTTGGCTTTGGGGTTATTAACGGGGAAATATCGAGATAATAAAAACTTACCAACAGGATTACGTCGCTTCCTTTTTGGTCAATTAATTCCCGCTATTTCTCCTCTGATGAGTTGCCTAGAAGTTATCGCCCAAGCTAAAAATAAAACTATTAGTCAAGTTGCCTTAAATTGGTGTATCTGTAAGGGAACAATTCCTATCCCCGGAGCTAAAAATGTTAAGCAAGCTGAGGAGAATTTAGGCGCTTTAGGATGGAGTTTAGACAGTGGGGAAATAGCAGAATTAGATAAAATTGCCGCAAGTTTAGATAAAAAAATGGTACAAAATATCTTTCAAACTAAGTAGGGTTTGCTGAAAAAGTCTTGGAGTGAGAACGGGCAACAATTTTCATATTTTATCAGACTCTGCCTAGGAAATGCAGAGGAAAAATTCCTATATATAAGGCTGCTGAAAAAGTTTTTCGTCGGGGCAGGGTGTGGGGTGTGGGGTGTCGTGTTTTACCGATTTTCAGGATATTCGGCGAAGCTCAGTCGAGCCGTGGTCAACTACCTAATTTTCAGGGAAAAAGTGCCTAAAATTACCCCCCCGATCACTCCAAGCACTGGCACTTTTTGATTTGAAAAAAGCCTAAAGATATTATCCAACAAGGTTTTTGGATTTATTCAGCAAACCCTAGATAACCATTAAGATAACTGCTATAATTGAGTTCGCTCGAACAAGAAGAGACAATAAAGATCTAAAAAGTTTTACAAATAAATATTTCAAAATCTTGGTTACAGGTGTCAATGCTTAGGCGTTATAGGTAGCATATACCCAGGGTTTATTCCAGTTAAGAGAAATAAATTACTGTTGAGGAGTCAATTGGTTATGTTCGGTTCTCTTACTTTGGGAATAATAACCCCAGTAAAACACTTGTGAACAAGGCGGTTTTAACAATGACTCAACCTTATGAAATGCCCGATGAGCGGGAGGGTTCTACTATGGAATCATCAACGAATAAAGATGTGATCGAATTTGATCCCAATGCGCCTTTGGGAAGCGAAAATCAAGCCTTAGAAGTAATGGAAGCCTCCGAGTCGATCGATACAATCGGGATCACTCAAGATTGGTTTTCAGCCCAAGAAGAATTAGAACAGCGCCTCGGAGGCAGTGAAGCCTTTACCGCCTCCCTATCCGAGTCGATTGCGGACTATGACACTGGAGGGGAACGCATTCTTGGCACTGGCATCGGTTTTCGTAGCGTCGGTGGACTGCTTACCCCCGATGTGACTCTGAAAGTTTACGTCAGCGAAAAAGTGGCTGGGACTACCGCTAGTGCTTTTGCCGCCGTACCCACCTCGATCGGGGGTATGCCTGTGGAAATAGAAGAAGTGGGCGAGATCGTCACCCAGTTATATAATCGTCGTTATGCGCGCCCGGTTCGTTGTGGTGTCTCCATCGGTCATCCGCAGGTAACCGCGGGGACTCTTGGCTGTCTGGTGGTGCTACGCAATAATAAGCTGTGCCTGTTGAGTAATAACCACGTCATCGCCAATTCCAACAACGCCCGTATCGGCGATCCGATTAAGCTTTTACGCATTTAAGTTACATTGACAGCATTACCCTTATTTTTAAGTTTTCTACTCCATTTAATAATCAATCCCCCTTCATTTAAAAGCTGATTGACTACTTTTTCCAGTTCTTCTTTATTTTCAAATTCTCGATT
>NZ_JADBVM010000071.1:0-2969 GCF_020244875.1 Microcystis sp. M44BS1 | reverse complement strand
TTGATAAGGGGGGCATCTGATAATTTTTAACGGCTACCTACTTAAGAGCGATTTAGTCTTTATTGCCTGTGCTTTTTTTGTTGCTAAATTGTTACAAAACTAAATAAAAAAAGCCTTGACAATTGAGTTACTTTATGTAAAGGTAAGACCAACCTAATGTTGTTAAGACTTAGGAAAAAAGACAATACAAACAAGAGGTAATTCTCAATGAAGACCAAAAAACTGACCCCCCGCAATGCTGCTCCTGTCCAACGGGAAAACACCGCTACCGTCTCTCGTGATGGTAATGCGATCGCCCCACTTTCCGCGGGTTACTTTACTCTGGGCTTTTTTCTTCCTTTTGCGGGAGACGACGCAGAGTAATCCCCCCGATTCTAGCACGAACCTCAAAAAATGTCAAAAGTCTTTTTCTCCTTGCCAGGGCGCACGGTTTGCCTCAATGAATTGACGTATAACCCTAGTTAATTCAGGGCTTTCGGATACCTGGCACGCTGAGCAGGGGAGAGAGGGAGCGGGGGAGTACAGGTTTTTGCTCTTCTGTTGTCTCCCTTTTCCTTGGTTCACGAGTGCTAGAAGATTTAGATTCAGGGAGATGAACCCCTGCCAATAGCTTACTCCCCCAGTGGCATCGGGTAGCGGTGTTCTTCTCCTTGGGTTTGTATTTCTGGCAAAAGCCTTTGTACTTTCTGGCACATTCTTCTAAGCTGTCACCCAGTTTAAGAAAAGCAGGATGCCATTGAGTTAATCCATCATCGGTTAAACGTTCATAACTGCCGTAGTTACTGAAATCGTAGAAAAAACCAGAACGCATTTTGGCGGCTTTCGGGTTGCCGTGAATGTAACGTAAGGTATTTAATGCCCTTTCTCTATCTGAAGGAGGGAAACCATCGCAAAAATACCGCTTTTCCCAAAAGTGTCCTGTGCGATCCCCCCTAGCCTCCCTTGATAAGGGGGGAAGCCGAAGGCGGGGGGATCACATCGCCGTGTACCAGTTGAGGAAGTGCATAATTTTAGGTAAATCTTCAGGTTGGGCAGGTTCAATGAGATAATGCACATGATTAGACATGATACAGAGAGCATAAAGCTTAAACTGGTGTTTGTCTAAAGCTTTCTTGATGGCATAAAGAAACACCTCCCGGCATTCCCGCTTGGATAATTTGAATTCTCGGTTATTGCAGCGTGTGGTGACGTGGTAGGAATAACCAGCTTGTAAATTTCGAGGTTTTCTAGGCATATTTAAATTCTCTAAAACGGAGTAAGTTTTATGTTAACCACAAAACCCCGCTTTCAAACCTTCGCTGAATATCTACATTATGAGGATAATTCAGAGGAACACTATGAATTATTTAACGGAGAATTGGTAGAAATGCCACCAGAATCAGGACTTAACTTTGAAATTGCTAACTTTCTTTTTCTCAAATTTGCCTCACTTGTTGGACATCGGAGAGTGAGAGGACATGGTTTAGAATTAGAAGTGAGAGGCGAACCGAAAAACCGTTACCCTGACTTAACCATTATTCGAGAAGAACATATTCAATTACTCTCCCAGAGAAATACAATTCTTCTTGCCATGGCACCCCCCTTATTAGTCCTTGAAGTGGTTAGCCCCGGAGAAATCCAAAGAGAGAGAGATTACATCGCTAAAAGAAGCCAATATCAAGATTGTGGGATTCCCGAATACTGGATAGTTGATCCTCAAACTCAAACCATTTTAGTCTTAGAATTAAGAGAAAATACTTATACAGAAATTGGTAATTTTAGCAATGATGACTTAGTAAAATCCTCTATATTTAGTCAACTTAATTTAAAAGTTTCTCAAGTATTTAATTAGGCAAATTAACCCCCATGATTACCGTCGAACCCATTACCTTAAACTTAAAATCTGTCAATTTAAGCGATGAGCAATTCTATCAACTTTGCCATAATAACGACGATTGGCGAATTGAACAAAATGCCGCAGGAGAATTAATTATTATGCCCCCGATTGGTGCTATTAGTGGGAATCGAGAATCAGATTTAAACGGCTTTGTTTGGTTATGGAATCGTCAAACAAAACTCGGAAAAGTCTTTAGTTCTTCCACTATCTTTACCTTACCCAAGGGTGGTAAACGTTCCCCTGATGTCGCTTGGATTGCTAATGAACGCTGGGACGCTTTATCCCGAGAAGAACAAGAAAAATTTGCCACAATTTGTCCTGATTTTGTGATAGAATTAAGGTCGCGCACTGATTCTTTAAGTCAACTCCAAGCAAAAATGCAGGAATATCTTGATAGTGGCTTAAGACTAGGTTGGTTAATTGATCCCATTAGTCAACAGGTAGCCATCTATCGCCAAAATCAGGAAGTAGAAATCGTCTCATTACCAACCACCTTATCTGGGGAGGACGTTTTACCCGGATTTACTTTAGAATTACCCCTTTTTTAACGACAGGAAATACAGAGATGATAGCAACTGCAACAATTTCTCCTCAATTAACCATCCCACACCTAGAAAATGGGGACAAGCTTACTCGTCGTGAATTTGAGCGTAGATATAATGCTATGCCAAATCTAAAAAAAGCAGAACTCATTGAAGGAATTGTTTATATTATGGCTTCTCCCCTAAGAATTACGAACCATGGCAACCCTCATGCGCGTATTATTACTTGGTTAGGTAACTATTGGTCAAATACACCCGGAACAGAATTGGGCGATAATTGTACGGTACGTCTTGATGCGGACAATGAACCTCAACCCGATGCACTATTAAGAATTAGAAATGGTGGACAATCAACGATTAGTGAGGATGGTTATGTCGAAGGTGCGCCAGAGTTAATCGTCGAAATTGCCGCGAGTACCGTCTCCCTTGACTTACATCAAAAACTCAATGTTTATCGCCGTAACCAAGTGCAAGAATATTTAGTCTGGCGAGTCGAAGATAGAGAATTTGACTGGTTTAGATTAACCAATGAAGAATATATTAAACTTGAA
>NZ_JADBVM010000070.1:0-3857 GCF_020244875.1 Microcystis sp. M44BS1 | reverse complement strand
AGTGGGGAAGTGGGGAAGTGGGGAAGTGGGGAAGTGGGGAAGTGGGGAAGTGGGGAAGTGGGGAAGTGGGGAAGTGGGGAAGTGGGGAAGTGGGGAAGTGGGGAAGTGGGGACGGAGTTTCAAGGCAGTACAGCTTAAATCAGAGAAAAATCCAATCGGCAAAAGTGGCAGCCTGTCCGCAATAAATGCCATCACGATCGATGATATTCCAAACGATCGCTTTTTCAATGCGAAATAGTTGACCGTTTTTCGTGATCCTTACCCCGTGATAATCGTTGATATAGCCTTGTTTTTTGACTAAATCCAGCATTTTTTGGCGTTCTTGGGCGGGTTCCTCCCCCTGTACCGTCGCTTGCGAAGGAGTTGTTAATAATTCTGGCCAAGTTAAACCCCAGAGATCGAGGGCACCGCGATTACCATAATTGAAGATCGGATTAGTTTGCGTACCGTGGGAAACTAGGACAAAAGGGGCATAAAAGAGCATTTTACTCTGTTCTTTGCCAGTACCGATCCGGGGCAACAGCGATCGCCCGATTAACCGTTCATAACTATCCAGCAGCAATTCCGTCCAAGCTATAATAGCTAAATCTTGCCAAATTTCCATAAAATTATCTTGAAAAACTGGTTTAATCTTCTCTTTGCCAATATTTATAGGCCGCGTAGGCTAAAGTAATCACTCCCGTCAGAATTGCCGACTCATCCACTAAAAATTCCGGATGGTGAAGGGGGGGATTGAGGAGGTGAGGAGAACCCACTCCCAGACGGAACATTGTCCCCGGGGCCTGTTGCAAATAAAGGGAAAAATCCTCGGCCCCCATGGAGGGTTCCGAGAGAATTAAAACCCGATCCTGTCCCCAAGCTTCTAAACCAGCTTCTTCGACTAACCGGGTTAAAAATTGGTCATTTTGCACCGATGGCACACCCCGACGATAATTTACTTGACATTTAGCGTTATATGTGCTACAGACATTCGTGACCAAACCCTCGATCCATTCCGGGAGATGGGCGTGGGTTTCTGGGTGCAGCGATCGCACTGTTCCCGCCATGCGTACCTGATCGGCGATGACGTTGGGGGCGCGACCACCGCTAATCTGGCCGATGGTGAGGACAATGGGACGCAAAGGGTTTTGAGTCCGACTAATTGCCTGTTGCAAAGTGGTGATTACTTGCGAAGCGATCCAGATAGCATCGATCGCCTCGTGGGGCCGGGCCCCGTGGCCCGATTCTCCTTGAATAAAAATCTCCAGATCGTCGGCAGCTGCAGTTAAGGCCCCGTAACGAACCCCGATCGATCGGGCCGGAATCGAGGGGAAAACGTGCAGCCCGAAAACGGCGCTGACATCCCGCATCACCCCCTCCCGGATCATCCAACTGGCCCCCTGGGCGATTTCCTCTGCTGGTTGAAAGAGAAAGCGTATTTTTCCCTGCAAAGGTTCCGAGAGACGGGAAAGCACCATCGCCGCCCCTAAACCGACGGTAGCATGAACATCGTGACCACAGGCGTGCATAATCCCCGGTTTACGCGAAGCAAAGTCTAAATCGGTCTTTTCTTGGATCGGTAGGGCATCCATATCGGCCCGGATGGCTAAAATCCTCCGATCACTGCCTTTTCCGGGCAATTCTCCCTTAACTCCCGTTTTTCCCACCGCTTCCTGCACCGATAGACCACAGGAAGACAAAACCCCGGCAATATAGGCGGCAGTTTGATATTCTTGCCCGCTTAACTCTGGATTCGCGTGAATGTGGCGGCGAATCTCCACTAATCGGGGTGCGAGACTCTCGGCTATGTTTTTAATCTCGGAGAGCATGAAACCAGTTTTACAGTATCTTTAGGGTTAATCATAGAGCATTTTTTACCTGAAAAGTTGGGTCTGGCTGATTTTCAGTCTCAACTGTCTTCTCGGCACTCTTTCAACCTAGGACTAAGCTAATTTGTCAAGAGGATGCAGGAGTTAAGTAGGTAGGCGTTAAAAGTTGTCAGACACCCCCCTTATTAAGGGGGGCAGGGGGGATCCCCCCGCCTATCGGCACCCCCCTTATCAAGGGGGGCAGGGGGGATCGAACCTAAAATCCATTTTTAATTTAATTATAACCAGCTACTTACTATTCATCTCTTGATTCGTTAACGCCTCTTGAGAGAATATTCCAGCTATGATAGAAAACATTGTCTAGTTAGGAAAAAAACATGGTTCAGTCTTCCGAAAAAATTGAAGTTAAGTACGGGGAAAGAGAAATTGCCGAAGGAACATTAATTACTTTCCCTAATCCACGTCCCGGCAGAAATTATGATATTCATATTACTCTGCCAGAATATACCTGTAAGTGTCCCTTTTCCGGTTATCCCGATTTTGCCACTATTTATCTTAGCTACGTTCCCGATCAAAAGGTGATGGAATTAAAGGCGATTAAACTTTATATTAATAGTTATCGCGATCGTTATATTTCCCACGAAGAAGCAATTAACCAAATTTTAGATGATTTGGTGGCGGCTTGCGAACCCTTGCAAATGAAAGTTAAGGGGGATTTTCATCCCAGAGGTAACGTACATACCGTGGTGGAGGTGATGTATAAAAAAGAATAGCATAATTGTCTAGTTTGGGGATGGGGTTGCTCCCATCCCTTGCTGTTCTAGTTTTTGTTGTTCAAGTTTTTTGCTGTCCTTGTTTTCAATACTTATTTTAAAATTGTCCTCTATACTTAGAGATTTAATCTTATCGTTAAGAGTTGGTTGATTGCCTTTGACTGCTGCTAGGTAAACTGCCCGCGCATTTAAATTGCTTATTGAGATGAGGCAAGAGGCTTCGGCCGTGAGATCAGGAAAAACTTTTTCAGCCAACCCTAAGTAGAATTTAAAACCATCCCCAGTGAGGAACTAGCCATGAAATCCTTTGCCCTTCTTACCACCGTCAGCCTAATCAGCCTTTCCACCCTCGCGACTGTTCGCCCCGTCATGGCGCTAGAGAGCCGACAACCAGCCGAAACCCGGATCGCTCAAGGGAACAATCAAGACGCGATCGGCCACTATAACCGGGGAGTTGACTACATCCAACAGAAAAAATACGATCTCGCCCTCGCTGAATTCACCAAAGCGATCAACATTAATCCCCGATACGCCGAGGCTTACCTCAATCGCGGGTTTCTTTACGAACAACAGGAGAAACCCGACCTCGCCCTGTCCGATTACAATCAGGCGATCAACATTAATCCCCGATTGGCCGAAGCTTACAACAATCGCGGGTTTCTTTACGAACAACAGGAGAAACCCGACCTCGCCCTGTCCGATTTCAATCAGGCGCTCAACATTAATCCCCGATTAGCTCTGGCTTACAGCAATCGCGGGCTTCTTTACCGACAACAGGAGAAACCCGACCTCGCCCTGTCCGATTTCAATCAGGCGATCAACATTAATCCCCGATTGGCCGAAGCTTACAACGGTCGCGGGCTTCTTTATTACTCTCGACAAGAAAGGGAAAAAGCGATCAGAGATTTCCGACAAGCCGCCGAACTGTACCGCCAGCAAGGAAACGCGGCGTTATATGAAAAGATTATGGAACTCCTACGGCTATTAGGCGCGGTCTAGTCCTTTTTGTTGGGTTGAGTCCGTAGGTTGGGTTGAGCGAATCAATAGGTTAAAGAAAACCTCTCAATTTTAGGGGAAAGGGAAACCCAACAGCCAAAACCTCAATCCGTCTCAATGAGCGATCGCTTCTCATGGCTTTTTGTGGGGTTTCCTTGGGTCTATAGTTGGGTTTCCTTACGTCAACCCAACCTACAAGAGAGCGGGTAGGGTGGGCTCTTCGTTAGCGTAACGCACCAATCCCAGGGAGAAACCCAACAGCCAAAACCTCAATCCGTCT